>NZ_JAAKEF010000004.1:0-127267 GCF_011039055.1 Adlercreutzia sp. ZJ154 | reverse complement strand
GATGTTTGGCGCGCGTGAGGTCGTCTCGGATATCTTCCAGCACGCGGGAGAGATCGCGGGCGCCTTCGGTCTCCACATCCGGCACGAACACTTCCACGATATTGTGCGCCATAAGCTGTCGCGCCAAAAACTCCGCATCACTGCGGTCGTTCTTCTTGCGCTTGTCGGATGCGGGTTTGTGCATCTTGGAAACTGCCCCGACGATACAATCAACCTCGAATTCCCGAAGCGAGCGGACAAGGTGGAACCCCGTCACGCCGGACTCCTAAACTGCTTTCGGGGATTCGAACTGAAGTATCCAGCTTGCCACTTCCGCAGGTTTATAGCCAAACTTCTGTGAACGAACCTCGCCCGTGATGGAGTCAAGCGCGACCGCAGTGATAGAACGCGCGTGGACATCAAGGCCGATTGAAGTAACATGGTTCATGGTGAGTCCCTCTCATATATGTGGCAACCTGGCTGGTTGTCGGTTTTGGTTAGATGGAACCATTATCAGCCTCGACCCACGGTTATATGAATAGACGATATGAAGCAGGGGCTCACAATGTTCTACTCATATCGTCTCTCCAAACGAGTTATCGAGGTGTGGTCTTCAAGTTCCTCAACGAGAGGTCTTTAAGCACGAGTTATTGCATTCATCAAGGATTTTTAGGGCTTTTATCTTAAACTCTGGACTATACACCGGTTTTTCCTTTCCACGTTATTACGTGTCCAAGAAATCGTCCGGGGGTCTATCCTGAAAGAAGACAGACCAAGGAGAATTGCTGTAGATGTTGTGCCAGAAAAGATTGAACTTCTAAAAGCCCGAAAAAGCCCAATCGTAGATTCCGATATAGAAGACTTTCTTGCTCATAAAAACCTTGATTTGCACCCCACCCTTGATGGGGCAGAAGCTTATAAATCGGCAGACATAGTCGTTATAGCAACGCCGACAAACTACGACCCCGATATGAATTTCTTCGATACCAGCTATGTTGAGCAGGTGATAGAGCTTGTATTAGAAGTAAATCCTGCTGCTGTTATGGTTATTAAATCCACGGTGCCGGTTGGTTATACCAAGTCTCTTTGCCGGCGCTATTCGGCAGGACGTTTTCTGTTTAGTCCTGAATTTTTGCGTGAGGGTCATGCGCTCTATGACAATTTGTATCCTTCGCGCATTATCGTGGGCGTGCCTTCCGAGAGCGCCTTTAAGGACGAACTTGAATCTGCGGCACACAAGTTTGCAACTCTGCTAGCAGAGGGTGCGCAAGATTCAGCCGAAAATATTCCGACCCTTATTATGCGAGCAACCGAGGCTGAAGCGGTGAAGTTGTTGCCAACACTTATCTGGCTTTGCGCGTCTCCTACTTCAACGAACTTGATACATATGCAAGCGTGCGTGGGTTAGACGCTGCGCAAATTATTGAAGGGGTGGGCTATGACCCGCGTATTGGAAACCACTACAACAACCCATCGTTTGGCTATGGCGGTTACTGCTTGCCTAAAGACACCAAGCAGCTTTTAGCCAACTACAAAGATGTTCCCCAAAACCTTATAGAGGCTATAGTAGATGCCAATCGCACGCGCAAAGACTACATTGCAGATGAGATAATAGACCGCGTGTGGCGGCTAGTTTATGAAGGTGTCGAAAAGCCTGTGGTGGGAATTTATCGCCTCACTATGAAATCGGGCTCTGATAACTTTCGCGAAAGTTCTATTCAAGGCGTTATGAAGCGCGTTAAGGCTAAAGGTATTCCTGTTGTTGTATACGAGCCTACCTTAAATACGCCTGAATTTTTCGGTAGCGAAGTGATGCGCAATCTTGCTGACTTCAAGCATCGCTGCGGCCTAATAGTAGCCAACCGCTGGAGCCCTGATTTAGACGACGTATCCGTCAAGGTATACACCCGCGATTTGTTTGGGAAGGATTAAATGAAGTGTGACAAAATGCCAGCTTTCTGCAAGATTTACACTCATTAAAAGTTGCAACTATAAGGATTTGAGATGTCAATAGGTGTTGCAAACAGTTGGTTTTGTGCCAAGGTTTGTATGTCACTTGATATCGCATTTTTGATACACAGATATAAGGTTTGCAATCTAGTCTTGATTAGAAGATTTATAAGTCTTCTAGAGAAAGAATATCAAACATGGATGAGCAAGCTACTGTTTCTATTACTAATCAATTTATGTTTAATCGTGTAATGATTCAAAAAGATATATGTAAAGACTTTCTAGAGTGTGTTTTGAATAAACAAATTGATGACCTAATTTACAAAAACGCTGAACAAGCAATAGAACCTAGACTAGATTTTAAGAGTGTTAGGTTAGATTTGTTTGCTAAGACAAAACATGAAGTTTTTGACATAGAACTACAAATTCAACAAAGAGCAGATATCGCTAGGAGATATAGATACTATCAAGCATCTATTGATACTACATCGCTTGATAAAGGAGCAGACTACGATAAGCTAGACACAAGCTATATTATCTTTGTTTGTAATCATGACCCATTCAAAGCAGGACTTCCTGTATATGAAATAGAACCAATATGTAGACAAGACACATCTTTAGATATAGACAGCGGTATACACTGGATTGCTCTTAACTGCAAGGATTATAAGAAGACAAAAGATAAGCATCTGCTCTCTTTTATGGAGTATGTCTCCACTGGTAAAATAGATAAACAAGACAAACTAGTTACATCCATTGCTTGTGCAGTAGATAGAGCCAATAAAGATAGAGGGTGGGTGAATAAGGTGTTTTCTGTAAGTACAATAGGAGAAGATTGGGAACGAGAAGTACGTATAGCCCGCAGAGCTGCTCTAAAAGAGGGAGAAGAACGCGGGTTGGAACGTGGGTTGAAGCGCGGAATCCTACAAGGACGTGCTGAGGCTGAAATGCGTTATGCAGAACTCACAAAGTTACTTCTCTCTAAAAAGCGTGAAAACGACCTATTCAAGGCATCCGAAGACCCAGCCTATCGCGAGCAGCTTTTTGCCGAATTTGGCATTTAATGCACAATTAAAAGCAATTCATCAATTCAGGCTTTAGTGCCTATTCTGTTGAAAACTCCATCCCGGATATAGCGTGTCAAAGAGTGTGCCATTAGGTGCAATCCTTTGGCACGCTGCTCTTTGGCACATCCAATTAGGTTGTGTGTTGTTTTCGTCACTTTTTAGGCGAAGACATGGTCAAAACTTTCGACTTTCCACGGTCCTGAACACAAAACCCTGCCTGCTAAGGCATCAAAAAAGCGTCAAATTTTCTGTTTGCCCAGTGTTCTCCACATTTCAAGTTTACTATGTGGCGCTATGACCATGGAAAGCCGGAAGTTTTGACCATTTTTCTAACTTTTTTGAACTAGTATGCGGATGAATTGAATCATAACCTAGCATCAAGGGATGCAATTATCTTTAAAAAGTCATTTGAGGATATGCCTACAATTCTCAGCGAATTGAATATTGAGGGATCAAATCTATTCTTATATGTTGATCCTTTTGGAATAAAGCATTTAGATATGCTTCTTTTTGATAGGTTAATTGAATTGTGTCCCTCGGTTGAAATACTTGTAAATTTCAACTCCTTTGGATTCCTGAGAGAAGCGTGTCGAGTATGTGGATTGGACTTGTCAGATGTTCCTGTAGAAGAAGATTTGATCGAACGAGACTCTTGGGATTTTAAGGAAAAATCTGAAGCTGCTAAGAGGCTTGATAGGGTAATGGGAACGCAAGTTTGGCGCGACATTACAAAAAGCTACAAGGCTAAAGAAATTGATGGTTATAAAGCGGAGTGTTGTATAGCATGTTGCTATGCAGAGCGTCTCAATGAATGTTACAAGTATGTACTTAATTTTCCGGTAAGGTTGAAAGCGGGTCAACGTCCAAAATATCGTATGCTTCATGCTTGTTCCCATCCAGATGGTACTATTCTTATGCATCAATCAATGGAGCGAGGTAAAGAGTCTCTATTATTCATGCAGAGTGGCAACCAGCTTAGTCTTTTTAATCAAAATGTGGAAAATGAACTTATATTATCTAAAGATATCGAAAACGATATGTTGCAATATTTACTGCAGCTTGGTTGTCGTGTCAGATTGAATGAATTCTATGCATCTTTTATGACATCTGTGGGTATTACTCTTCCATTTAAAGACTTGAAAAACATCGTCGCCAATCTAGAAAAGAGGGCAAAAGTTAAAATTACAAGAGAACCTAATATGACTGGCAACAATAATCCGACAGCCTTTATGGAAGAAAGCCGCGGTAAAAGAGCTTGGATTGAGGTAATTAACAATGAAATGTAGCCGATCTATCATACGGCGCTCTATGTTGTATAAAACTAAGGTGGAATACGGTGATTACACCATGAATCACGTGGAGGGTTGTTCTCATGGATGTAAATATCCTTGCTATGCAATGATGATGGCTAAGCGATTTGGTAAGGTTAAATCCTATGAAGATTGGTGTAAACCTGCTTTAGTTGCAAATACACTGGAGCTACTTGATGCAGAAATACCAAGGCTCAAAAAAAGATCAATTATGTTCAACTTTGCTTTACTACAGACTCATTCATGTATGGCTATGATGATGTTTGTGAGATGAGTATTCGAGCTATTAAGCGTCTTAATGAAGATGGTATTCCTTGCGTTGTGCTAAGTAAGGGCGTTCTTCCAGAAGAGCTGGCATCTCTTTCGCGGGAGAATATCTATGGGATAACTCTTGTGTCTCTTGATGAAAATTATCGCAATCTCTATGAGTCTGGTGCAGCTCCATACGAAGATAGAATTCAAGCTCTTGAAAAACTTAAAAACAAGGGATGTAAAACATGGGTAAGTATGGAGCCTTACCCTACACCCAATATTGTCAAGCAAGATCTAGGGTCAATTTTGGAGCGAATATCGTTTGCGGATAAAATCATTTTTGGGCGAACAAACTATAACAAGACTGTATCGCAGTTTCCTCATGTTAAGACTTGGTATAACGATAAAACGCTTGAAGTTGTTCGGTTTTGTAAGCAACACAGTATCGACTATTGGATAAAAAGGGGAACATGGACGGGCGCTTGTCCTATTGAGGATAGGCTAAATGATTCGCTAGAGATTTCCGTTGCTTTGTGACGGTGTATTTGCGGTTTGTTAATCATACAAAATAATTGACATCAACAAGCTAATTTTTGCTACGTAAACTGGTGAAGAGTGGGAATTAGAGTAAGGAATCTCGCAAGGACGCGCGGAAGCGGCGCGTTACATTCTCTTATCGAACACCTATTTGCTGCCGGGTGCGAAACTGATGTGCTTGAAGCTTCTAAAGACCTGGCTTATCGCGAGCAGCTTTTTGCCGGGTTTGGTATTTAAATTGCGGCATCGGATATACTCACATTAAAGTTGCACATTTAGAAATCGGAGAAAAACAATTGAATGAATTAAAGGTGACATCATCACAATTTGAAAATGAGGGATGGATGCCAGATAGTGTGGCAGGTTATGCTGAGGATAATTCGCCGGAACTTATTATCGATAATGTTCCTGAAGGAACTATAACTTTGGCTATCGTAATGGATGATTTGGACCATCCGATAGTGAAGGGATTTAATCATTGGATTGCATGGAATTTGGCACCAAACAATAGAATACCGGGCTCAATACCCAAAGGTGCAACAATAGAAAATCCGATACATATTGAACAGGGAATAGGCTATGGAAAGCATGGCTATAGAGGACCTAAACCGCCATTTAATTGGAACCATAGGTACAGATTTACTGTATATGCCTTGGATACAAAGATTGATATAAGTGTTAACAGTAAAAAAGAAGAGTTGATGGAAGCAATTGAGGATCATGTTCTAGCTAGCGGTACGATAATAGGAAAATATCAAAGACACCACGCATCGTAAACATATTCATTTTTGCTAAGTAAATAGGGTTCACAATTCGTGCGCTTTGTCGTATGGATTTACTTGTTTTCGCCACTGTTACAAAAAGATGTGGATGCTGACTATTGATTAGTGCGGAATAAATCCGTACAATATGTCAAAAATGCATCAAACGATAGGAGACGGATGTGTCTTCGGTGGTAGAAAAACAGGAAAAACTATATCGGATGGACATTCGGCTTACCAAGCCTCAGCGCATCAACTATGAGCGTGCGGCATCACTGCGCGGTCAAACAATTACACAATGGGCAACCACGCATCTCGATGAAGGTGCACGCCGCGATATAGATGAGGCTACTACTACTGCTCTTTCGCTCGAAGCATTTGATACCTTTTGCGAGATGCTTGAGTCTCCTATGCCGAAAACCACTCAAGATTTGCTAACTCGCAAGGCGGTTTGGGAGTGAGTGGCTTTTCGAAGCCTGTTCAGCTTAAGCCGGGCGTAGGTATAGCTGATTTCCATTGTGGTGATAAATTCGTAGATAATTGGGTTAAGAAGCATTCAGCATCTGCTCGTAAACGCGGTTCAGCTGTTATTTACGCGGTCTATTACGGCGATGTTGTTGCGGGTTTTTATACACTGAGTGCCCATTCTGTGACAAGAGCCGACATTGATGGTGGATGGTTTGTTCGTAATGCACCTCAACAGGTACCGGCAATACTGTTGGGCATGATGGGCGTCGATGAGCGATTCCAAGGTTGTGGACTGGGTGCATCTCTTCTACGAGATGCTATCCAGAACGCTTTGAAAGTAGCAAATCTTGCAGGTGCTAGGGCTCTTATCGTTGATCCTCTTAGCGAAACTGCTGAATTGTTTTATGAACACTTTGGTTTCATGCGGCTTTCTGGCACTAATCGAATGGCGTTGAAACTCGGATAAAAAGCTTCTTCCAAACAGTCTCAAAAAGATTCCGGAGTGGTAGACTCATCAAAATTAATACTGCACGATTTGCGTCTTATTAGAAACGCAATACTAGATGTTATTGTTAGGCATTCAAAAGTGGAAAATATGACAGAAGTTCTGAAAAGGGCACGTAGCAAGAAAATATTTGCTGGCAATGAATTTGCGGAATTACTTGCGGAAATTCAATCGGCGGATAGCAGCTTAGAGCTAGATTGGGACTTCGATGCAGGGGAAGAATGGGCAAGATTTTTCAGCCGAGAAAATGGCACTGTATGTATGATGAATGCAAAAATTGGTGTGGCGTTTATTAGAAAAGCCTACGAATTTAGCAATATAGAACATATTGTTGGCGCATTAGAAATTGTATTTACGGAAAACTATTCTTCTGAAGATTGGTTTATTGATTTGGCTGATTTGGAACAAAACGTGCCGGAAATATGTTGGTATGCATCAGAAGAAGCGGTTGATCCAACCTGCATTAGCCTAGACGATTTGTATTTTGCCACTGTTTGATAAATGCGCATGCAATATAGCAAAAAATCTCGCAAACCTTATGCATCAGCTAAGTGGGCTCTTAGACAATTCGCTCGGTGCAATCAATCTTACCTATTGCTGCTGCCGTCCGGTGCCGCCAATGCGGTACGCCGTGTGTCTTATGCGCATAGAGTGTCGTAATTCTGCCCGTATCTGATAAACTCACGTTAAAAAAATAGCTTAGGCGAAATTGACAAATAGAACGCAAAAACACGCTTTAATTCAAAGCAGGAGACATGCATGAAGAGGGAACAAAAATACATCAAGATAGAAGATGCCACTATCAATGAGCAAGCTATGCGCGTAACGCGTGTAAATGAAGCGCCGCACACCGCACCCACGCCAGCGTCGCACACCGCGCCAGCACCAGCGCCGCACACCGCGCCCACACCAGCACCAGCGCCCGCGCCTTCAACCGATTTACACATAGGCATAGATGTAGGCTCAACCACAGTAAAGTTGGCTGTGCTAGATAGTCAGCGCAATATTCGCTGGTCCGTATATCAGCGCCACCACGCCGACGTTCGCGCAACCATAGTTGATGTGCTTCGTCAGGCTGCCGAACAATTTGGCGAGGAACCTATGACTATAGCCATAACCGGCTCTGGTGGTCTTTTGCTTTCTCAGTGGCTAGGAATAACTTTTGTGCAAGAGGTTATTGCCAGCAAAACAGCAGTTGAGGCGTTCATTCCTCGTACCGATGTCGCAATAGAACTTGGTGGCGAAGACGCGAAGATAATATATTTCGACAACGGCATAGAGCAGCGCATGAATGGCACTTGCGCAGGTGGTACCGGCGCATTCATCGATCAGATGGCGGCGCTTTTAGATACAGATGCGGGTGGCTTGAACGAACTGGCAAAAACGCACGATACTATATACCCAATCGCTAGTCGTTGTGGCGTGTTCGCTAAAACTGACGTACAACCGCTTCTAAATGAAGGCGCGCGCAAAGAAGACATAGCTGCGTCAATTTTTCAGTCGGTTGTAACGCAAACAATATCGGGGTTGGCTTGCGGTCGTCCTATTCGTGGCAATGTGGCGTTTCTTGGCGGTCCTTTGCAGTATCTTCCCGAACTGCGTAAACGTTTCTACGAGACGCTTGCGCTTGAAGACGATGCAATAATTGTGCCCGAGAATGCGCACTTGTTTGTGGCGTGCGGCTGCGCCATTGCGGGCGTTACGGAAGGTGCTGCAGCTGAGAAGCTAGCCTGCGTGCTAGAGCGTCTCGAAAAGCTAGGGGACGTGCAAGGTAGCGAAGTTGTGCGTCTAGATCCGCTGTTTGCAACAGATGCGGAATACGCCGAATTTAAGGCACGGCACGATTCCGAATGCGTGCGCCGTGGCAATTTGGATGATTATCGCGGTACGGCATATTTGGGTATAGATGCAGGTTCCACCACTTTTAAGGCTGTGCTTATAGGCGAAAGTGGCGAACTTCTGTGGTCTACTTATGCATCCAATAAAGGCGATGTGCTGGGTTGTGCGAAAGCCGCAATAGCCAATTTGTACAACTCGCTTCCAACTGACGCTTCAACCGGTAAGCCGCTTGTGCGCATAGGGCATTCCACCGTTACGGGTTATGGCGAGGGTTTGCTGCTAGAAGCGCTACAGGTAGATTCTGGCGAAATAGAAACAGTTGCACACTTGCGTGGCGCACAGGAAATGCTTCCCGGCGTAGAGTTCATCTTAGACATTGGCGGGCAAGACATGAAATGCTTGCGTGTGAAAGATGGTGTTATCGAACACATAATGTTGAACGAGGCATGCAGTTCTGGTTGCGGCAGCTTTATTGAAAGTTTTGCTAGCGGTTTGAATTTAGATGTGGCAGACTTCGCGAAAACTGCCATACAAGCCAAGCGTCCGGTCGATCTGGGCAGCCGCTGCACGGTGTTTATGAACAGCCGCGTGAAGCAAGCGCAAAAAGAAGGCGCTACAGTGGGCGACATTGCAGCTGGTCTTGCAATTTCGGTTATAAAGAACGCGCTGTTTAAGGTTATTAAGATACGCGACCCGCACGATGTGGGCACAAAGGTAATAGTTCAAGGCGGCACATTTCTAAACGATGCTGTATTGCGCT
This sequence comes from Adlercreutzia sp. ZJ154, assembly GCF_011039055.1. NCBI lineage: Bacteria > Bacillati > Actinomycetota > Coriobacteriia > Eggerthellales > Eggerthellaceae > Adlercreutzia > Adlercreutzia sp. ZJ154. Next base: position 117,839 of record NZ_JAAKEF010000004.1, on the reverse strand, counting down.
CGTTCGAGCAGCTATCGGAAGTGAATGCGGTGCGTCCTGATATAGCTGGAAACATGGGGGCATTCGGAGCCGCCCTGTTGGCACGCGACAGATATGCTGCAAACTTGCGGCGCGAAAGCTCTAAAGCTGCGGAATCGGAAGAACTTCGTTCAGAAGCTGCGCAGCCTTCACTACATTCCTCCGATTCTGTAGTTGAGGGGGGCGAAAGCTGCGATCAGAAGCTTCGCAGCCCTCACTCCGCTTCCGCCACCCCTTCCAATGCGCAGGCGACAGAAAACCCATCAAGCGCGCCTGTAAGCCGGCTTCTCACTTTAGAGGCAATTCAGTCGCTTCAGCCTACGCATCGCACTGTTCGCTGCAAGGGCTGCTCGAATAGCTGTTTGCTTACTGTTAACGACTTCGGCGTTGATGAAGAAACCGGCAAGCATCGGCGCTTCATAACGGGCAATAGGTGCGAAAAGGGCGAAAGCCTAGGTACCGGCACCCAAAAAAGCAGCGTACCGAATTTGTTCGAATGGAAAAGCGACAGGATATTTACACACTATGAGCCGCTTGCTCTAGAGGATGCACCTAGAGGCAGCGTGGGCATGCCGCGCGCTCTTAACATGTATGAAAACTACCCGTTCTGGTTTACTTTCTTCACTAAACTGGGCTATCGCGTGGTGCTCTCCGATCCGTCCACTAAGAAAACTTACGAAGCGGGCATAGAAAGCATGCCATCTGAAAGTGTTTGCTATCCGGCGAAGTTATCTCACGGGCACATTATGAATCTGCTTGAGAAGCATCCCGATTTCATATGGATGCCGTGCAGCAAGTGGGAGCGCCAAGAAGATGCAACTGCGGGAAATCATTTCAACTGTCCAATTGTGGCAAGCTATCCCGAGGCGCTTCGCCTAAACATAGACGAGCTCCGCGAAACAGATGTGGCATTCGTTAGCCCGTGGCTTCCCTACGACAATAAAGAGAAACTGAAAGAGCGCTTGTGGGTAGAACTTGGCACCACTTTCCGCCAGCAGGTGGGCGCTAAAGGTCCGGCGCTTACGAAAGCGCAAATAGAGGCAGCGGTCGATGCCGCATGGGAAGAAGACGAGGCATTCAAGCGCGACATTCGCCGCAAGGGTACAGAAACGCTTGCATGGATGGAGCGCACTGGCACGCATGGCATAGTGCTTGCGGGTCGTCCTTATCACCAAGACCCCGAAATAAACCATGCTATTCCAGAGCTTTTGCAAAGTTTTGGCTTGGCGGTACTTACGGAAGATTCCGTGGCGCACCTAGGTCAACTAGAGCGCCCTATACGCGTGGTCGATCAGTGGATGTATCACACGCGTTTGTATGCGGCAGCAAAAGTGGTAACGCAACGCCACGACCTAGATTTAATACAGCTCAACTCGTTTGGTTGTGGGCTAGATGCACTTACTACCGACCAAGTGCAAGAAGTGCTTGAAGCGGCGGGTAAGGTTTACACAGTGTTAAAGATTGACGAGGTGTCAAACCTAGGTGCAGCACGTATTCGTGTACGCAGTTTGTTGGCTGCTCTAAAAGATCAGCAAGATAGGGAAGCTGAAGCTACATCCGATGCTTTGGCGGCGGCGCGTCCGTGTCCGGCTGTTTGCATCAGTGAATCTGACATAGATTCGCTTGTTCCCGAAAGCTATACCCAGAAAGCTGAAGGTGTGGCGGCTGAAGCAGTAGAGCAGCGCGAAGGGGTTTCAACCGAATTTGCCCGCGTGCAGTTCACCCAAGAAATGAAAGATGCCGGCTATACAATATTGGCACCGCAAATGGCACCGTATCACTTCGAATTGCTGGTGCCAATTTTCCTGAAGAATGGCTACAACGTAGAACTTCTTCCGTCGGTTGACACGGGCGCTGTTGATGCCGGTTTGAAATACGTAAACAACGATATTTGCTATCCATCAATTTTAGTAACTGGGCAAATAATGGAAGCCGTTATGAGCGGTCGCTACGACACCGATAAGCTGGCAGTTCTTATAACTCAAACAGGTGGCGGATGTCGTGCAACTAACTATATATCGCTAATTCGAAAAGCGCTTAAAGCAGCTGGGCTTGCTCATATTCCTGTTATTGCACTTTCATTCAAAGACTTAGGCGAAGTTAATCCCGGGTTTAAGATAACTCCAAAAATGCTCTATCAGGCTATATTTGCCCTGCAATATGGCGATTTGCTTATGATGTGCCTTTATCGCACGCGCCCCTATGAAATGGAGCCCGGCTCTACGAACAGGCTGTTTGAGCATTGGATGAGCGAATGCAAAGCCCAGCTTGCGCGCGGTGTGAACATGGGCGAATTCAAACGCACGGTAAATCGCATCGTAGACGATTTCGATACTTTGCCCCTGACGGGCGAGGGCACAAAGCCGCGCGTTGGTGTAGTTGGCGAAATTCTGGTGAAATTCCATCCAACGGCGAACAACCAAGTGGTCGATCAAATTGAAGCTGAGGGCTGCGAAGCGGTCGTGCCGGGCTTGATCGAGTTTTTCCTGTTCGGCATAGCTGGTGGCATATTCCAGCGTCAAATTGGGAAATCGGCGAAAAGTGCGCTTGGCAGTCGTATAGGATTAGCTGCCATAGCCAAGCTGCGCAAGCCCGTTAACGATGCGCTAAAGCGCAGCCAACGTTTCCATCCGCCTGCCGATATATACGAGCTTGCCGAGTACGCAAGCCAAATACTTAGCCTCTGCAACTCTATGGGCGAGGGTTGGCTGCTTACAGCTGAAATGGTTGAACTTATTCGTTCGGGTTGCCCCAATATAGTGTGCACGCAGCCGTTTGCGTGCTTACCGAACCATGTAGTTGGGAAATCGGTTATTAAAGAGCTGCGCCGCCAATATCCAGAAAGCAATATTGTTGCGGTTGACTACGACCCGGGCGCTAGCGAAGTGAATCAGCTGAACCGCATCAAACTGATGATAGCTGTGGCGAAGGCAAACCTTGCCGCGAAAGAAGGGCAGGCTCGCGCCGTTCGCAAAGCTCATGTGCAGCCACAACCAAAAACTGACGATCTAGCATCTGAGGTAGCAATAGAGGAAGAGATATTGGCTTGAGTGAGTCGGTATCGCCTGCATCTAAACATTCGCGCACCGCGCACACCCGTGTCCATTTCGGGATAAGATGCAGGCTTCCTCTGCGCGACCTTCGGCTGTCTAAACGAAATCTAATATACAAAACCGGTCGCGGTAATTATCTATTTAAAGACAAGTGGCTTCGGTCTAACCGCAGGTTGTGGGCTAGTCACAAAAAGCGCTGCCTTTTGAACTACGATTTGTCCATGGCGTATTTCAAGCGCCTTTCGCACGAAGATTTTAATAACGCTCTCGAAAGGCTGCTAGCTAACTTTGCTCAATTACAGCCGGTATACGATTTGCGGGAACTTGACGGAGTGCAGGGCGTATACATGATGATTTTGGATAAATATTGCCAAATCTATGTTGGCAAGGCTTGCGGAAAACACGGCATAAAACATCGCATTCTTCGCCATTGGCACAATGCGGTTCCACTAGATAGGTTGCTTTCAGGCGAGCCAGAGGAATCAATCATGCCAATAGATGCGTTTCGGGCACTTGATACAACTCGTATATACGCTGCCGCTGCTTCTACGGCGGCAAATGCGGGGTCGCTTGAGCGCGCCCTAGCCGATGCGGTACCAAATTGTTACAGCTTAAACCGCACCAAAGCAGGCGATTTGGCAGGCGGCTTGCACGAAGCTATTCAGTATCGCCGCACGCGTTCTCTTCTATAATAAAGTCATGAATTCTGACGGAAAAATAACTATAGTTCCTACACCTATAGGGAATTTGGGCGATATAACTTTGCGCGCGCTTGAAACTTTGCGCGCATCCGATCTTGTGTGTGCTGAAGATACCCGCATAACTGCGAAATTACTGGCTGCATACGACATATCAAAGCCGCTTATGCGCCTAGATGAAAATTCGCTTTCCAAACGCGCTTTAGATGTAATAGCGCGCGCTGCACAAGGCGCAAACATAGCTTATTGCAGCGACGCGGGAATGCCGGGCGTGTCTGACCCCGGCTTGCGTCTTGTAAGGGCGGCGCGTGAAGCTGGTGTTTCAATAGAAGTGCTGCCGGGGGCAAGTGCAGCACTTGTTGCTTACGTTGCAAGTGCCACGGTATGTCCGCGTTTCTATTTCGGGGGCTTTTTTCCGCGCAAAGAAAACGAGCGCCAGCGCACGTTGGAAAATCTGCGCACACTAGATGCTGCACTTATTTTTTATGAAAGCCCAAACCGTCTTGTTTCGGCGCTGACTTCAATAGCGCGCACAATGCCTACGCGCCGAATGGCAGTTTGCCGCGAATTAACTAAGCTGCATGAAGAAATAGTTTGCGCAACTGCCGAGCAAGCGTGTAACATTTTTACAAAACGCGAAGCTGCCAGCTCTATAAAAGGCGAGATAGTTCTTGTTATAGATCCGCCAGATGAATCCGAAAATAAACCTAGTGCTGCCGATTTAGAGCAGCGTGCATCTGAGCTAATCAGCCAAGGTGCGCGCACGAAAGAAGCGGCAAAATGCCTTGCGACAGAATTTGGCATATCGAAAAATACCGCCTACGATTTGGTTATGAAGGCGGCAAATAGCAAATGAAAGCTAAGGAACAAGCGCAATTAGTTAATGTGGCAGGTTTTGATATATGGCTTAGTCGCAAACGAATTAAAAATATGAATCTTCGCATAAAACCACCTGATGGTCGCATAGAAGTATCTGCACCAATGCATATGCCTATGCGCGATATAGAGCGCTTTATTACCCAAAAACAAAACTGGATACGCCGCCAACAGCTGGCTGTTGTAAATTCGCCAGCGTTTCGTGCAGAACAAGCTAGTGCAGAAGAGCAGAAAGAATGGAAGGCGGTGGTTAGCGCCTGTGTGCCGCCGCTTGTGCAAGCGTGGGAGCCAATAATGGGGGTGCGCGCCACCAAATTGGTGTATCGAAATATGAAAAGCAGATGGGGTAGCTGTCAACCTGCTACTGGTCGTATTTGCATAAATACCCGCCTTGCGCTATATCCGCCGGAATGCTTGGAATATGTGGTCGTGCACGAATTGTGCCATTTGCTAGAGGGCGGTCATGGTAAACGCTTTCATAAGCTAATGGATTCTTTTATGCCTGATTGGCGCGACCGTCGCGCAAAGCTGCGCTAGCGGCTTAAAGTTGGTAAGCGCATAGATTTTCATTGAGGCTGGGCTTAACATGTGATATTGTGTTCGCGTTTCGAATTTCTAAAAGAATCAAACGATCAATTCATTCGATTCGCCTATAAGGGTCAAATTTACCTAGGCATTCATGACGAAGGGAACAATGTGAAATTCTTTCTCGATACTGCGGATTTGTCCGAGATTGAAGAAGCTGCGGCTTGGGGAGTGCTTGCAGGAGTTACAACTAATCCAACACTCTATTCTCGCATCGGCGGCAAATTGGCTGATTTTCCGAACCACATAAAGCGCATTTGCGAAACGGTAGGACCAGATTGCCCCGTATCTGCTGAAACTGTAGCTATGACGCGCGATGAAATAGTGCGCGACGGGCGCGAGCTTGCAGCTATAGCTCCTAATGTTGTTGTGAAAGTGCCAACTATTGTTGAAGGTTTAGCCGCTACGCGCACTTTGGCTAATGAAGGCATTCGCGTAAATATGACACTTTGCTTCACAGTGCCGCAAGCCATGTTAGCAGCGCGTTCTGGTGCGCGTTATATTTCTCCATTTATTGGTCGTTTTGACGATATATCGGAAGATGGTATAGATCAGGTGGCGCAGATTGTAGGAGCCATCAACAACTACGATTTTACGGGAAGCACCGTAAACGGTGAGCAAATAGAAGTTATAGCTGCCAGCATTCGCAGCGCAAACCATGTAACAAAATGCGCATTAATGGGTGCCGATGTAGCCACTGTTCCTTTTGCGGTGTTACAAAAAATGGTGAAGCATCCGCTTACTGATGCGGGTATACAAAGCTTCCTGAACGACTGGGAGAAAGTAAAGTAGATGGCAGACGAAACAAAAACTACAGAAGCACCGGCTGAGGCTCCTAAAAAGAAACGCGGTCGTCCTACGAAAGCGGAAATGGAAGCGCGTAAGGCGGCTGAAGCTGAGGCAACAGTTGTCGATAACGGCGAACAGGCAGCACCGCAGAAGAAAACTCGCACTAGAAAAACCGCTGCAAAAAAGGAAGAAGCAGCGCCCGAACCCGAAAAGAAAAAGACCACTAGAAGGGCGAAGGCTGCAACTAAAGAAACCAAAGAAGCTAAAGAGGCTGCGGAAGCTAAAGAAACTAAAGAAGCTGCGGAAACTGTAGCGGAAGTTGAGGAAAAGCCAAAGAGACGCGGTCGTCCTCGTAAAGCAGAAGCAGAAACAGAAGCAAAATCAACCGAAACCAAAGAAGCCAAAGAAACCAAAGAAACCAAACCCGAAGATAATTCCACTCAGGTTCCAGCAGAAAAACCTGCCGAAGCTGAAACTGAAGTTGCAGTTGCAGCAGAAACTATTGAGCCTGAGCAAAACCGCGAAGCAGATCAAACATCAGATTCAAGCGAAGAACGTTCTCCCAAGCGTTCTGTAAAAGCTGATAGCACACAGCAAAATCAGCAGAACAGCAATCAGGCAAACCACAGCAATCATAACAATCGAAATAATCGCAATCGCAATCGTCGCCAGCGCGACAATCGCCAGCGCGAATATACTCCAAGCGTTAGTCGCGAAGATTTAGAAGAGCTTAAACTTCCCGAATTGCGCGAAAAAGCTGCCGAGTTGAATATAGATGCATCCGGTATGAAAAAAGCCGATATGGTGGAGACGATATACAAAACTCTTGCCATAGCTGAAGGCTTTTTGGAGGTCGGCGGCATTTTGGACATACTGCAAGATGGCTACGGCTTCTTGCGCACCGATGGCTATTTGCCAAGCGAACACGATGTCTATGTTGGTCTTTCTACAATTCGCCGCAATGGTCTTCGCAAAGGCGATTTTGTTACCGGTCAGACACGTCCAGCTCGTGAGGGCGAAAAGTTTGCAGCCATTCAAAAAGTTCTAACTATTAACGGAATTCCTATTGAAGAGATTGAGCGTCGCCCGAAATTCTCAGAGCTTACGCCGGTATTTCCCGACGAGCGCCTTCTTATGGAGCACGGCAAAAATACAATTACCGCACGCGTTATCGATTTAGCGGCACCTATTGGCAAAGGTCAGCGCGGGCTTATTGTTTCTCCGCCGAAAGCGGGTAAAACTACCGTATTAAAAGACATTGCAGCTGCAATAACGGCGAATAATCCTGAAGCTCATCTGATGTATTTAGGCATAGATGAACGCCCCGAAGAAGCAACCGATATGGAGCGCTCAATTAAGGGCGAGGTTGTCTCTTCCACATTCGATATGCCTTCCGAAAACCATATTCAAGTGGCTGAACTTGTTATAGAACGCGCTAAGCGTTTGGTAGAGCAGGGCAAAGATGTTGTTATCTTGCTAGACTCTATTACTCGTTTGGCACGCGCTTATAACTTGGCTCAACCTGCAAGTGGGCGCGTGCTTTCCGGTGGCGTAGATTCCACGGCATTGTATCCGCCAAAGCGCTTCTTAGGCGCAGCCCGCAACATTGAAAACGGCGGTAGCCTTACTATTTTGGCATCGGCTCTTATTGACACCGGTTCTAAGATGGATGAAGTTATATTCGAGGAATTCAAGGGCACCGGCAACATGGAGCTGAAGCTAGATCGTTATTTGGCAGATCGTCGCATATTCCCGGCAATCGATCCTGTGTCATCTGGTACACGCAAAGAAGAATTGCTGCTTGATAGCCAAGAGGCACCACTTATTTGGGCTGTACGGCGCATACTTGCCAATATGAACAACACCGAGCGCGCGATGGATATGCTAATCAAATCGCTCAAGCAGACCGATACAAATACAGAATTCTTGCTGCGTACTGCGAAGAAAGCCCAGATGCATCAAGGCAGAACAGACGAGAACTTCGAATTCTAAGTGGGTTTATATGGAAACCGAAAACCGCAATCCATACAACGAGCAATACGGCGTACAACAGCCAGTTAAAGCCAAAAGTGGCAAGGGTTGGATAGTTGGCATAGTTGTAGCACTTGCCATTATGGTTGTATGTATTGTTTCTGTAGTGTCTTGCTCGGCTGCTATAGGAACAATTGCAAATCCGTTTTCATCGTTAGCATCTTCAAGCCCTACAGTTTCGATAAACAGTCCTAGCGTAGCTGTTATCGACATTGATGGAACAATTCAATACGACGGCACGTCTTGCAGCCCTGAGGGTTTGAAAGACATGCTTGATAGAGCTGCCGAAAACAACAATATAAAGGCTGTTGTTCTTCGCGTTAATTCTGGTGGTGGCGTGGCTACTGCCGGCGAAGAAATGACTGAATACGTGAAGAATTTTGAAAAACCAATAGTGGTTTCAAGCGCTGCCACAAATGCTAGCGCTGCATATGAAATAAGTTCGCAAGCCGATTACATATTTGTAGATAAGACTACTGCAATAGGTTCTATCGGTGTAATTATGCAGGTTACAGATTTGTCGGGTCTTTACGACAAGCTTGGAATCAATATAGATAACATTACGTCGGCAAATTCTAAAGATGCTGGCGGTGGTTCGCGACCTCTAACTGAAGAAGAGCGTAATTGGTACCAGTCAATGGTTGACCAAATTAACGATTTATTTATTCAAACGGTTGCCGATGGGCGCAACATGGATGAAGACGAAGTTAGAAGTTTGGCAACTGGTCTTCTATTTACGGGTGTAGATGCTGTTGAAAATGGGCTAGCCGACGAAATAGGGCTTTTTGAAGATGCTATTTCAAAGGCAAGTGAATTGGCTGGCTTTGACCATGAATTGCCAACCGTTTCGCTTGAGTCCGACACAAGCGATTTGATGGAGCTTCTTGATATGCTTGGAGCATCCGAGAAAAGCAACGACAGCGCTGTTGCGCTTCGCGCTATAGCTGATAGATTGGAAGTGAACGGTGCACTGGGATAAAGATGTCGAAATGGTGTGGCCGCATCGCGCTGTTGTAACGGCGGGCATGCCTTATGGCAATAAGCCTTTGCATTTTGGTCATATAGGTGGAGTTTTTATCCCTGCTGATGCTTTTGCGCGCTTTTTGCGCGATCGCATTGGTGCTGGCAATGTGCGTTTTGTCTGCGGCACCGACTGCTTTGGGTCGCCCATAAACGAGGGTTATCGAAAAGCGGTGGAAGCGGGCACTTTTAGCGGCACGATAGAGGAATATGTGCAAGCTAACCACGATGCTCAAGCTGATATTCTCAATAAATTCGATGTTTCTCTTGATATATTTCAGGGCTCAGGCATTGGACATGCAGGAGAGGTACACCAAGAGCTAACATATGCGTTTATACGCGGATTATACGAGCGGGGCACTTTAAGGCTTTTGTCCACATTGCAGTTCTTCGATACGCAGGCAAACACATTTCTAAATGGCAGGCAAGTGCAAGGGCATTGTCCTGTGCAGGGCTGTAAGTCGGAACACGGTTATGCCGACGAATGCGATTTAGGGCATCAGTATCAGCCAACCGATCTAATAAATCCTGTTTCTACTTTAAGCGGTACAGTTCCAGAAATGCGCCCGGTCAGCAATTGGTACTTCGACTTGCCGGCATTTCGCAACTTCCTTAAAGAATATGTTGCAGAACTTGAACTTGACGATGAAATTCGCAGCGTTGTTCCGCAAACTATAAAAGAGTTTCTCGGTGCTCCTGTTATTTTTATCAAAAACGAACTTTATTCCGAATACGAATCCGTTGCGGCTAACCTTCCTAAGCACGTTATGCATGAAGCTGAAGGTAACAAGCAAAGTTTCAGCTTAGAATTTGAAAACATTGAAGCGCGCGAGGAAGCTTGCGAGAAGCTGTCTGGTGCTGGTATACGTTTTCGCACATCTAAGACACTTGTACCGTTCCGTATAACTGGCAATATCGAATGGGGAGTTAAATCTCCTGTGCTAGAGGGTATTGAAGGGCTTACGGTTTGGTGTTGGCCCGAATCTTTGTGGGCACCTATTTCATTTACAATAGCTGCCAATGATGCGATGGGTCTTCCGCGTAATACATGGCGCGATTTTTGGTGCAGCGAAGATGCGCAAGTTTACCAATTTATCGGGCAAGATAATCTATATTTCTACGGCGTTGCGCAGCCAGCTATGTGGAAGGCATTGGGTTCTCGTGGCGTTTTTGGTCTGCCCGATTCCAAGCCACTTTGTCAAACAAAACTAATAGCGAATCATCATTTGCTATTTGGTAAGACGAAGGCATCATCTTCGGGTGCGGTTAAACCACCTAGCGGGGAAGATTTGCTGGAATATTACACTGTAGAGCAGCTGCGGGCGCATTTCTTAGCGCTCGGTCTAGATCAGAAATCGGTAGCGTTTGCACCAAAGCCTTTCGATCCCAAGCTTACAGACGAACAGCGTGCCGATACACGTGTGGCTGATCCTGTTCAAAAAGAAGGTGCGTTGCTGACAAATGTTTTCAATCGTTTGGCACGCAGTTGTCTTTATGAGGCGGCACGCAGTTTCGATGGCTACATGCCTGTGGGTCATGTTACAGAGGAATATAGGCTGCGCGCGCAAAGCACTATACATGAATACGATGCGCTTATGCATAAAGTTGAACTGCATTCTGTGATGCAATTAGCAGATGAGTTCATACGCTGGTCACAAAAGATTTGGGCGGATGGGGCAAAACGAGTATCTAGTATTGAAGGCGAGGGTGCAAGCACCCCAAGCAAAGAGCGCACCCAACTTCTTTGCGATTGCTTCTATTTATTGCGCGTAGCAACATTGTTAATGCATCCTATATGTCCAAAGGGCTGCGAGACTATATGCGACTATATGGATTTCGATGCGCACGAATTCTTTAGTTGGAACTTCGATTTCGATAGCAATGCAGAGTTATGTGAAGCGCACGAAATTGATACCGGGTTTCATAAGGTGCATTCGCTTCCACCCCGTTTCGATTTCTTCCCAAAGCATTCTTCGCAGATAAAGGGTTGAGCGCACCATTGGTTGAGCGCACCATTAATGGTTGCAGGCGAATCAATACGGCTGGCATAATGTTTCAATTGCAAGACATGCCATTGGGAACTGGGTATTGCTCTTCGAATAAATTATGGTCGTATGCGCAGCAATTTTTTAGCTGCAAGCGCGTCGGCGCGTGCGCTATGCGATAACCTGTACAATTAATTTGAGGTGTTATGTATGGAATTATCGCTAGAAAATATTGGGCTTCGGCTAAGCGGAAAGACAATCCTAGACGATGTCAGCTTCACTGTGGGCGATGGGCAGTTTATGTCCATCTTGGGCGAAAGCGGAGCGGGCAAATCTACCACGCTGAAAGTGATATCGGGGCTAATTTTGCAGGACAGCGGGCGCGTGCTTTTCGATGGCTGCTGCGTCGATGATATGCCTACGCACAAACGCGATATAGCCATAGTGTTTCAAGATATACGGCTTTTTCCCAACATGGATGTGGCGCAAAATGTTGCCTTCCCTCTAAAGATGCGCAAAGTGGCGAAAGCCGAGCGGATGCGTGTGGCTGAGGAAATGCTGGAAGCTGTGCAACTTGGCGGATATGGAAGTCGGCGCACTTACGAATTGTCGGGCGGACAGCAGCAACGTGTGGCGCTGGCGCGTGCTCTGGCGGCAAAGCCGCGTGCGCTTTTGCTAGACGAGCCCTTCAGCGGGCTTGATGAACAGCTGCGCGAAGAGATGCGCAAACTGGTTTCATCTTTGCACGAGCGCTTCAATATTACTTCTTTAATGGTTACGCACGACCCAGACGAGGCGCTTACCATGAGCGACTCTATAGTTTTTATGCGCGATGGCAAACTTGTGCAGGTGGGCACCCCGCGCGATATGCTTTTGCACCCAGCGCATAAGGCTGTAAAAGCTTGTTTCGGCGAAGCATCCGCAATAGAGGGCAGCGTAGAAGCTGGGGTTTTCACCAGCGGAAAACTTGTTATCCCGGCACCAGATGTGGTTGACGGCGCAGCTGTTCTTGTTCGCGCGCCAGACACGCCGCCATTTGTTCATTCGCTATAACTTTAACTTAGTGTTATAATTCTGCGGTTTCTACTATTACACATGCGTGTGCGACCTGCTGTCGCTAGTGGCCGCTTGAAAAAGGCTGCGGCTTGCGGGGAAGACCATACGCAGAGGACTAACGAATGGAGAAAAGTATGGCAACGCCTACGAAGGTAAGTATTCAATCGCTACTTGATGCCGGTGCACATTTCGGTCATCAGACTCGCCGCTGGAACCCTAAGATGAAGCCCTACATCTTTGGAAGCCGTGGCGATATTTATATCATCGACCTAAAGCAAACTCTAGTTGGGCTAGACAAGGTTTACAGCTACGTTTCCGAGCTTACTCGCAAGGGTGGCACCGTTTTGTTTGTGGGCACAAAGAAACAAGCTCAGGAATCTATTGCTGATGCGGCTAATCGTTGCGGTATGCCGTATGTAAATTCTCGCTGGTTAGGCGGCATGCTAACCAACTTTGCTACTATCCGCAGCCGCGTAAGCTACATGGAAGACCTTGAAGCGCAAGAAGCCGATGGTCGCATGGCTATGCTGCCCAAGAAAGAGCAAATCTTGAAGCGCAAAGAGCTAGCCAAGCTGCAAGCAAACCTTAATGGTATTCGCAACATGAAGCGTGTTCCCGAAGCTGTGTTTGTTATAGACACATGCCGAGAGGAAATAGCCGTCCACGAAGCTCATCGTTTGAACATTCCTGTGGTCGGCACTCTTGATACCAACTGCGATCCTGATGATGTAGATTATGGCATTCCTGCAAACGACGATGCCATTCGTAGCGTGAAGCTGCTGTGCGAATTTGTTGCCGATGCTGTTATAGCTGGTACAGGTGCCGATGTTAGCGCTGTGGAAATGGCGGCGCAGCCAGCCGATGCGCAAAACGCTGACGCGCAAACTGCCGACGCTCAGGGTGTCGATGCACAAGCTGCTAAGGAAGAGAAATAGTAATGTAGTTGGGCTTTTCTTGCCCAAACGATAGACCGGAGGAAACAATGGCGAATATAACCGCCTCTATGGTTAAAGATTTGCGCGAGATGACTGGCGCAGGCATGATGGAGTGCAAAAAGGCTCTGCAAGAAGCCGACGGCGATATGGATGCTGCTGTTGACGTACTGCGTACCCGCGGCTTGGCTGCTGTAGCTAAGAAAGCAGGTCGTGCCACCAACGAAGGCACCGTTATGGCTATCGTTGATGATTCTTGCACGAAAGGCGCTGTTATAGAGCTTAACTGCGAGACTGACTTTGTTGGTATGAACGAGAAATTCAAGGGCTATGCCGAGCGCATTGCTAAGGCTGCTCTTAACAACCCCGGCTGCGATGTAGAGCAACTAAAGGCAAGTGATGCCGATGGCGAAACGGTCGAAGCCGTGCTAACCGATTGCATTCACGTAATGGGTGAAAATTGCCAGCTTTCCCGCGTGGGTACAGTTGAAGCACCTGCTGTAGCAAGCTACATTCATGGCGGTGGCAAGATTGGCGTTTTGGTTAACTTTGAGGTAGAGGGTATAGATCCAACCTCTGAGGCGTTCCAAGTTTGTGGTCGCGATGTTGCAATGCAGGTTGCTGCTATTAACCCGGTTTCTGCTACTCGCGAAAGCGTTCCAGCCGACGTAGCGGCACACGAGATGGAAATCTATAAGGCTCAGGCAGCTGAATCTGGCAAACCAGCTAATATTCAAGAGAATATTGCAAAGGGTCGCATGGAGAAGTTCTACAAGGAAAATTGCTTATCAGAGCAGGCTTTCGTAAAGAATAGCGATATCACCGTGCGTGAATATGTTGACAATTGCGCTAAGGAAATGGGCGGCACTATTAAGATTGCTGGTTTCCTGCGCTTTGCGCTTGGTGAATAGGCGCTGTACTTCTCGCTAGCTTGTCTGGATGAGAGGTCTTTATATTTTATGAGTTCAAGTAATGAAGTCATAATTGTTCACGGAAACGGGCGGCTTCAAGGCGAAGTCGCCGTTTCCGGAGCCAAAAATTCAGCGTTGAAGCTAATGGCAGCTTCTATCTTAGGGCACGGCAAAACCGTGCTTAAAAACGTCCCCAGTATTGACGATATTGATGTTATGTGTGAAGTCCTTGAATATTTGGGCGCGCACATACAACGCGACGGGCATTCAATGTCTATAGATACATCCGATGTGAAATGTAACGAAACTCCGTACAAATTGGTTACTAAGATGCGGGCTAGCATAGCTGTGCTAGGTCCGCTTATTGGGCGTTTTGGCGAGGCGCGTGTGGCAATGCCCGGTGGGTGTCAGATAGGGGCACGCAATATAGACATGCACCTAGTAGGGCTAGAAGCTTTGGGCGTTCAATTCGATGTGGACCATGGTGTTATAGTCGCACACACGCCAAATGGCTTGCGCGGCACCGAAGTAACTCTGGAATTTCCTAGCGTAGGCGCTACTGAAAATATGCTGATGGCGGCTGTGTGTGCGCAGGGCTGCACGGTTATAGACAATGCTGCCCGCGAACCCGAAATAGCCGACTTGTGCAACATGCTTAACGAAATGGGGGCTTGCATAACCGGTATAGGCACGTCTAGCATCCACGTGGAAGGCGTTCCTTGCTCTAGTTTGCACCCGTGCGACCACGTTACAATTGGCGATCGCATCGAGGCTGGCACATTTTTAGCTGGAGGCGCTCTTACCGGCGGACCTGTGCGCGTAAGAGGGGTAGACCCGGCGTATTTGCGCATGGCAATAACGAAATTGCGCGCGTTTGGCTGCATTGTGGAAACGGGGCAAGATTGGATAAGTGTGCGCCGCACTCAGCCTTTAGGGGCAATAGAGATACAAACGCTTCCGCACCCCGGCTTTCCGACCGATCTTCAGGCGCAGTTTATGCTGTTGGCAGCTTTGGGGAATGGGCTTTCCGTTATAACTGAAAATGTATTTGAGAACCGTTTTATGTTCGCTGCCGAATTAATGCGTATGGGCGCTAGCATTGTTTTGGAAGACCATCATGCGGTTATTCGCGGTGTAGATAAAATACAGGGCGCGCCTGTGTCTGCAACCGATTTGCGCGCCGGTGCGGCACTTGTTTTAGCGGGCATTGTGGCTGATGGCTACACTACGGTGCACGGTGTTGGGCATATAGATCGCGGTTATGAGAACTATGTAGGAAAACTCTCGGCGCTAGGTGCCGATGTAATTCGAAGATCGACCGGCATTTAGCTTATGGCTAGAAGAAAGGTCAAGTCGAAGGTTAGGTCTGTTTCCTACGGTCGCCACGCTAGCGGACCTAGCGTTTCTGCTAGGCGACCAACCGCCACGCTTGTAGAAGACGTGCGGCGCAAACGCAAGCATCAAAACATTTTCTTCGGCATTATTGCGGCTGTTGTAGTTCTAGCCATTGCAATAGGTGTGGGCGTTTACGCTTATTTCGCAAACACAAACGCTAAGTTAGACTTGGCGCCGTCGAACGCCAAAGAAGGGCTTGTGGCGGCGGAAGCCAACAAGCCCTACTACATACTCTGCTCAGCCAATCTTGGTATATCGCCCAGCGCCCCTAAAAGCTACGATACGCCCGAGCATACTTTAGGCTACATATTAGTGCGCGTAGACGAATCTGCCCACAGCATAATTTTCGCAACAATTCCATCAAATACCTTGGTGCGGTTTAGCAATGGCGAATATCACCCCTTATATAAGGCGCAAGAGAGTGGCGGTGAAGCCGAGCTAGTGCGTCGTGTGGCAGACTTCGCCGGTGTAAGCATTAATCATTATGTAACCACCACGGCGGGCGGCATAGAAGCTATGGTTGACATGATGGGCGGCGTTATGGTGAATTTAGCCACCGAAATTGACGACCCTTATTCGGGCACAAAAGTGCTACCTGCTGGCGAAATTAGACTAGATGGCGCGCAGGCGCTGCAATTTTTGCGCGCTATAAATGTGCCGGGTGGTCTATCTAGTGTGTCGGCGAATCGCGTCAGTTTCATCTGTACGCTAATTCAGCGCGCAACGGAAGGGCAGGGGCTAGACTTAGCCTCAATGGTTAGCGATGCTAGTAAATATATCGATACCGACCTAACAGCTTCCGATTTGTTGGAATTGTCTGAAACCTTCAGTCCGTTTAATGAAGCCAGCGTTTGGCAATGCGTTGTTCCCGGTAGCGATATGACCACATCGGATGGCTTGGCTGGATATAATCCGAGCACATCTGAATGGGAAAAGATGATGGAAAAAATAAAGTCTGGCGAAGACCCGAATGCACTTGATGCAGCGGTGCAAAATGTTGATACAGGTCAGACAACTGTAGAAGTTCGCAACGGTACGCTTACAACAGGTGCCGCATCTCAGATGGCTGACATATTGCGAGGCGCAGGGTATCAAGTAACCGGCGTGGGCAACACAAATGACAATACGATATATAAAGAAACGCTGGTTGTTTACACTTCGCCCGACAAAGCAAGCGCAGCCAAAGCTGTGGTAGAGGCGCTTGGATGCGGTCGCGTTGTGAATGGTGGCGACTTTTATCATTCCAGTGCCGATGTGATTTCCATCGTGGGCTCCGATTGGACTCCTGCGGCGTAGCCGTCTGTGTTATGATTCCCGAGAAAAGCATCTACATTTGATTGGAGTTAATATGCTAGATAGAGAAAAAGTTTCGGAAGTTCTTGACCAGATTCGTCCCAGCCTGCAGGCTGATGGTGGCGATGTTGAACTTGTTGACATAACCGACGATGGCATTGTTGTTGTGGAATTGCAGGGCGCTTGCAAGGGTTGCCCCATGTCGCAAATAACGCTGGCTAATGGCGTTGAGCGCATTTTGAAGGATCGCATTCCCGAGGTAAAGGGCGTGCGTTCATCAGATATTCCAGCCGACTTTGATGCTGCGTCGTTTTTCGGAGGTCAGCCTGCATAGTGGCAGCTTGTTGGGAAATACGCGGTTGTGATGACGAAATGCAGGGCAGGTGCCCGCATAATATACCCGGAGAACCCTGCCCTGCCGATTGTCATTTTGCCGCATGTACGCGCCCGTCGCATGTTGTTTGCGACGATTTAGATTTACTGCTGAACCCAGATCGCGACTACGATTTTGCCAATAAGGAAATATGCCGGTTTTGCGAATTCTTTTTAAAGAATGGTCCCAATGTGGCTGACCGCCCAGAGGGCTATGTGCGCAAAGGCAATCCGAATCGGTTTATACTTTAGTAGTTGGCGTTTAGTAGTTGGCGCAATGCTGGCGTAATTAAGGAGGTGTGCAAATGGCTAACGAGATGTATTCTTTTGTATGTCCGCATTGTGCATCTGCGCACCTGAATATGTTAGATTACGAATCTTTGATGGTCTTGCGTGCCGGTTTAGGGCTATTTACAATTCATTGCTCTGCGTGCGGTCGCAAGATTTCTCTTTTGCGTCCCATTCCATCGTGTCTTGCTAATGAAGTTACGCATGCGGCTGAAAAAGTTAATGCCGGTATGGGTCATAAGCGTGCGCAGGGATAACTATGCTTAATGCCCTTTATCACGCTATAGATCCTATTGCTTTTCAGATAGGGCCTATTGCTGTACGTTGGTATGGTATTGCGTATGTGCTGGGTTTTGCGCTTGCTGGCTTTTTGATATATCGCACAGCTAAACACTGGAAGCTGAATTTCACTATTGAAGATATACTGACCATAATGTTGTGCGTGATGATTGGTATTATTGTGGGCGCTCGTTTGGGGTACTGCCTGTTTTATGGCGAAGGCTATTATTTCACGCATCCGCTAGACATTTTGGCGGTAAATCAGGGCGGCATGAGCTTCCACGGTGGGCTTATAGGTGCGCTTCTTGCGGGAATAGTAGTGGCAAAAATTACGCATATTCCTTATCTTACATTGGCAGACTTGGGTGTTATAGCTGCGCCTCTTGGTTTGTTTTTCGGCAGGTTTGCAAATTTCATTAACGGAGAGTTGTGGGGTGCGCCAACCGATTTGGCTATTGGTGTTGTGTTTGGTGGTGCGGCTGGCAATATTCCTAGGCATCCGACACAGCTGTATGAAGGTGTGCTTGAGGGATTAGTTATTTTTATTGTGCTGTTTGCTCTTTCGCGCAAGCTGCCGCCGCGTCCGCGCGGAACGTTTCTAGGTTGCTTTCTGGTAATGTATGGCGTTTTCCGCTTCCTAATAGAATTTGTACGACAGCCCGATATTCATCTCGGCTACATTTTTGGCGGCTGGCTAACTATGGGGCAAATTCTAAGCGTGCCGCTTATTTTGGCGGGTGTGATATTTCTTGTGTATGCCCGAAAGAAACAACTTGCGCAGCTGGGGTCGCAAGGGATGCCGGAAGAATCTGAGGAAGCCGCGTAAATTAATGCGTAATGCGGCAAATTTGGCGCTAACAAAGTTGAACGTGGCATAAATTAACACGAAGCTAACAAAGCTGAATGCATGCTGCATTTACGCAGACGTTCAGGATAAAATAATCAGGTTATTACATCAAAGCGAAAAGAGGCAGTTATGGAGATTAAATTTTATAAGTGTGAGCATTGTGGGAATATAGCGCTGAAAGCTGTAGATAGCGGAGTGCCGCTGGTCTGCTGTGGCGAGCCAATGGTGCTGCTTGTGCCTGACACTACCGATGCAGCGCTTGAGAAGCACGTTCCAGAGGTAAGCATTGAAGGTAATTGCGTGCACGTAAACATTGGCAGCGTTGATCACCCGATGACTCCCGAACATTACATCCAGTTCATTTGCTTGGTAAAAGATGCATCGTATGAAATTCATCCACTTGCTTCTAGCGATGCTCCTTGTGCAGATTTTTATCTTGGCGAAGGTGAGCGCGCTGTGTCGGTATATGAGTATTGCAACATCCACGGGCTATGGAAGAAAGACCTGTAAAAAGGCTATTTTTCATACCGCTTCAAACTACAACGACCACCTTCGGGTGGTCGTTTTGTTCTTTCTTGAGAAAACTTCTTGAAGGCATAAAGAATATTTTTATGGCGTTGTTGCTGTTGAGCAGGTTGCATATACAGGCCGCTTATGAAACAATACTTTTTGGAGGTACGAATAGTGCTTCTACCAAGTCGCCGAAGGTTATCCTTCGGCATCTTGCTATCTGAGAAGGAATTTAGTGCGAGAGCTATCAATATTTTGTGATGAATCAGGCGGGATGGGCGGTACATCTAAATATCGTCTTGTTACTCTTGTCTTCCATTTCGATATACATTCTTTGCATATAAGCGAAGTGAGGTGCAGGGGGAGAACAAGTATATTGCTCGTTTGAAAAAAGATCTTGTTGTTTTTCTTTCCAATAATCTTGATTATTTTCAGTCGTTCGACAAAGTAAAGATCTATTACGATGATGGTCAGCAGACAATCACCAATGCGCTGCATGCTGCGTTCGAATACGAACTTTCCAAGCAGGCTCTTATGTATAGAAATGCTTCGCCGAAAGAGTATAGGCTAAGTCAGGTGGCGGATTATTTGTGCACGCTTGAACTTACGGCTTTAAAGTTTGATGCTTGCGAAATTACCTCCACCGACGAGGTGTTCTTTGGATTATCTGCTACTACTTTCAAGCGTGATTACCTTAAAAAAGTTAGAAAAAAGCTTGCAAAATAAGCGAAGCCTTCCGTGTGATCGTCGTTTTCTATAATATATAAACAGTTACGACGGGGCGTGCGCGAACGGAGAGATACCTAAGCGAAAGCCCTATTTTTACGTAAAAAATCTTCCGCAAGTCTGTAATGCCGCGTGCTTTTTCAATTTTGTGCATCGTGTGTATACCCTATTGAACAAATTTGTTTTACTATTGAACAAATTTGTTCAATAGGAGGACAAAATGACGGTATGCCTATATGAACGTTCAGTCGTAAACACTTTGGTAGACCGCCTAGAAGCGCCTCGGCGATTCATCCAAATGCTTGTGGGACCTAGGCAAACCGGTAAAAGCACCGCTCTTCGGCAAGCTGTCAAAAAGATATCTATCCCTCAGCACATAGCACTTGCCAGTATCGATTCATCCAGTCGAGATTGGTTGCGAGCTCAATGGACGCAGGCGCGCAACATGATATCGCCTGATAATCCTGTCGCCTTATTAATAATTGATGAAGTGCAGTTGGTTGACCAATGGTCTGCAGTGGTAAAAGAGCTTTGGGATGAAGATTCTTGGTCGGGAATAGACCTTCGTGTTGCGCTTAGCGGGCCGTCGTCTCTTTTGCTGCAAAAAGGGTTAAAAGAAGGGCTTACTGGCAGATTTGAAATTATTCGTAGCACGCACTGGGATTATTTGGAATGCCGTTCTGCTTTTGGGTATTCTCTTGACGATTTCCTTTTCTTTGGGGGTTATCCTGCCAGTGCGCAGCTTATTTCGGATAAGTCTAGGTGGCTGGATTATATGAACGATGCCGTTATAGAGCCCAGTATTTCTCGTGATGTAATTTCGCTTGATGAAGTGCGTAAGCCGGCTCTTATGCGGCGGCTCTTTTATCTGGGCGCTCCTTATTCTGGGCAAGAGCTATCGTATCGCAAAATGCTTGGGCAGCTGGACGATGCGGGCAATGCGACCACACTTGCCCATTATCTCGAATTGCTAAACGGCGCAGGTCTTCTTTGCGGTTTGCAGAAATACGATCCAAAATTGCTGCGCCAGAAAGCCAGTTCGCCTAGATTGATGGTATACGACACTTCTCTTATGACTGCCGTTTATGGGCTTAATCGCGAATATCTATTAACCGATCCTGAACGCAGAGGTCATCTTGTTGAAAGTGCGGTAGGCGCCTATCTTTTGGCAAGGTCAATCAAGGAGCGCTTCGATGTTTACTGGTGGCGCGAGAATAACAGCGAAGTAGATTTTGTTTTACATAACGGAGAGGCTGTAACCGCTATTGAGGTTAAGAGCGGACGTGTTAAATCGCTAAAAGGTACAACCGAATTTCTGCGTCAATATCCACATGCAAAACTGATTGTAGTAGGTTCAAACGACGCGCCTTTAGAGCAGTTTCTTTTAGGAAATACTTCTCTTTTTTAGGAGACGAATTAAAATATTCTAATTTGCTATGGAATTATCTGATAGCATTAAAATAATTTAATACTATCAGGGAGGCGGCTGTGGTTGCTCGGGAGCTTTAACTTTCGCGAGTTTATGATGTATCGAGAGTGGGAACTTAGCGAAGGTGCGGTGGGTAATCAGCATCAGAGCAGGGAAGATCTTCTGCAGGAATATCTTATATGGGGCGGCTTTCCTTTGGTCTGCGCTCAGCACGAGGACGAGTCGCGGCGAGTGGTCTTGGATAATCTGTACAGTTCGATTGTTCTGCGGGATATTATCCAGTGCAACCATATCGCATCGCCGACCGCATTGGAGAACGTGCTCGATTTTTTGATTGGTAACTCTTCTGCGACGGTATCGGGAAACAACATTGCCAAGGCGCTCTCTGATTCTGCCAGAAGCGTTTCTGCTCCTACGGTTTACGACTTGCTAAGGGCGATTGAGGAATCGTATGTGGTGAACAGAATCGAGCGCTACGATATTCGCGGCAAGAAAAAACTGGCTTTCGAGACTAAGGAATACGTCTGCGATCTGGGTTTCTTTCACATGAGAAAAAACCGGATTAAGGATGAATGGAGTTGTGTCATAGAAACAGTTGTTCTTAACGAGCTTCTTTCGCGGGGTATGCGCGTTTATATTGGGAAGACCCACCGTGGCGAGATTGACTTCATAGCGGAAAGCGATGGTGGACGCTGTTATATTCAGGTGGCATATCTTATGTCAGATAAATATACGATCGAGCGCGAGTTCGGCGCCTACGATTACGTTAACGACAACTATCCGAAGTACGTTGTGTCTATGGATCCCATTGCGTTGAGCCGAAGCGGTATTGTTCATCTGAGATTGGTGGACTTTTTAAGCGATGAGTCGCTTTTGAGGTTCGGGTAAACAGGGCGCAACCTTTTGCAGTTGCTTTAGGAAATTGGCAAAAGTGGTCAAAACTTCCGACTTTCCACGGTCGGATTGCCGTATAGCTGGCTTGAATTGTGGAGAACACTGGGCAAACAGCATTTGGTGATGCATCTATAGGGGCTATTTTGCGTTTTTCACAGTGGAAAGCTGGAAGTTTTGACCATTTTTCTAACTTTTTTGAACTAGGAAGCTTCAACCGACTTTATATTTGTATTTCTGCGGCGGAAGGGGGGCTTGGATTGCAGTTGAGCTGCGAAGTTTCTGGTGTTAATAACACACATATTTACGCTTTTCGTTTATGAGTTAATTATGAATTTGAAACTTCACTCCTGTCAGGAAAGGGCGGGGCGTGTTATTTTACGGACTGGCGATGCCTAGCATCGTTGAAGTATCGGGAAAAGCACCGCTTCATTTTTCGGGAAAATAGCGCTTCGGCGCAATGAAGCAGCGCAGCACATAAAAGGGACGAGTTTCACTATGCCTACCTTGAGTATGCCCTCTAGGGTCATATCTGGCATGCTTGCAATGTCGTTGGCATGCGGGTTTATGCCTATTGCAGCTTTTGCTGATAGCGCTGATTCTTCTAGCGAAGTTGATGACCAAAGGGTAGCGTCTAATGTCACGCTTCATCAGACCGACGCTGAACCTGAAATAGTTTCTGGCAATATTGCTCTTACCAATGAAGCCGAATTGCAGCAAACTCTGATTAGCTACAACGGTTTGAATTTTGAAATTAACCAAGATGTGCCGGATACGGTTTCATTAGTTGGCTGGTCAACAGCTGCGCCGAAGGGCGAATTTGTCATCCCGCAGGTTGTGAAATACGGCAGCAAGTCCTTTACGGTTACATCTGTCGAAAATTGCTGGGGGGGGGTTCAGTGAATTAACCTCTGGTCAGGTTGATCCCCAAAATTCCAAAAATTTTTCGACCGCTAACGCGGCAACTACCAATGAAGGTACGGGTGAAAATGCGCCCGCCGCAAATGTAACCGCTGCGAATGCGCCCGCCGCGAATGCAGCCGCCGCGAATGCGCCTGCCGCAAATGGCGAAAACGCTGCGGAACCCAATCCTTACACAACCGAATATTTCACCGATGCGGAAAAAGCACCTGAAGTAACCTCAATTACAATTCCGGCTACAGTCGAAGAAATCGACCTAGCTTTCTTCCAATTATTCCCTAACGCTCAGGCAATAACTGTTGCCGAGGGCAATCAAAACTACAAAAGCAATAACGGCATGCTGCTAGACGCAGCGCAAACTTGCCTCCTCCTTGTCCCAGAGGGTATGGAGGGCATCGCCGTGCTCCCTGAATCTTTGGCCGCTGTCCCTGCTTGCGTAATTACCCGTTGCATAAAGCTTTCTGGCCTTAGTTTTCCTGCAGGGAGCACGCTTGATGCGTCTCTGGTAACTCGAAATGGGATTTTATATAGCAAAAATATCAACTCTGCCGGCGCAACCGACGGCACGCTTACTTTGCTTGCCGTGCCCGCCGGTATAGGCACAAGCGTTGTAATAGACGCTAATTGCACTGCCATAGCTGAAGGCGCTTTTTGGGGTTGTCCCAATTTGGCTACCATCGTGGCTGGCGGTAATGTGGGCAGCATTTTCAGCCCGCAAGGTGGCGAAAATGGCGAAGGTGGCGAAGGCGCTAAAACCGGCGGAACCAGCGAAACCGGCGAAGGCATCCCTGCGTTCAACTCGCAAACTATAGAAAACGCCAACGTTGCGCTAGGCGTTTCGGCAGACAATTTTGAATCCGCAGCCGCTGCATGGCGCGCTGCAGGCTTTACCAAGTTCACCGAACCCGCCCAGCCCGGCGACACCATTGTGCCAGAAGACGGGCAGTCGGGTTTCGCGTTCACAATGCTGCCCGACTACACGCTCTCTGTCGGATGGGTGGGCGAAAGCAAGCCCGATGCAGCAATGCAAGTGCCTGAATACGGCATCTTAAACGGCGTGGAATATACAGTGTCGGCTGTGCAGAACGCCGCATTCCAAGGTTGCGAAAACTTGGTAACGGTGAACCTGCCGGCAACTGTAACCTCTATTGGTGCCTCTGCCTTCGAGAATTGCGCCAGCTTAGCAACAGTGCAGTTTCCGGGCGGTCTTAGCAGCATTGGCGCAAACGCATTCGCGAATACTGGGCTGTGCAGCGTAGTGCTGCCCACGGGCCTTGAGACTGTTGGCAGTCAGGCGTTTGCGGGTCTTGCCGACACGGTAATTGTGGCTCTGAATAACAACGCGAAAGATGTTGCTGCCGATGCGCTGGCTGGGTGCCGCAATGTGTCGGTTTATGTGCCGCACAGCACAACCGGCGAATACGCATGGAAGACCGGCTTAACTGCAAGCGGCAATCATCTGTATCCGTATGGCGTGAAGTTTTCCGATTCGCTGTCTAACTTGGCGGTAGGAGATCAGCTGCCAATGTTTGGTGAAGATGGCTACTTCGAAGCGCCGGGCAATATAGAGGTTGCGTTTAGTTATAAAGCTGCCGCTATCAGCATAGATACTGAAAACTACACGGTGTCTGCCAAGCGCGAAGGCGAGTGGCGCATAGATATCGACTTGCGCTTGCAGGTGCCAGAAGTGGTGGCTGGTCAGCAGCAAATGCGCAACTTGCAGCTGTCTCCTGCGGCTTTACGTATGGGGCAGGATGCAACCCGCGCCGCAGCACCAGCGCCAACATTTTCTACCGTGCAGCGCCAGCTAAAGAATTTGGGCGCAGCGCAAGAAACAGGCACTTATTCTGTTGGGGGTACAGTTCGCTCTGCCGCACAAATTACTGTGGCTGTGCCTATGCGTGCTGTGTTTGACACAACTGCAACAAGCACCAACGGATACGATGTAAACGCCAACACAGATACTGAAGGCGCCGTGCTTGTTGCCAATTGCTACTTTGAAAACCGCTCGACCGATGGACAGAGTGTCCAACTTACAAATGTGAAATGCGAAGGCACCGATGAAGGTGTTGGCGCAATCTTGCAGCCGCGCACCGGTACGGCGCTTAACCAGACAGAAATGTTTGGCTTAAGAACTGCCGATAGCACTACCGATGCAATCACATTTGGCTACGGCGACACCGTTAATTCTAAACCTGTCACCGCCGGTAGTTTCGTGGTTCCATCGGGCGAAAACAACAAGCTAGACGTGCAATTTACGCTAGATCTTGCAACAAAAACCAAGCTAACCGAGCCGTTCAAAAGCGGCATAGACGCGCATACAACCGAGCACGACATCGTGAAGGTCATCTATACATTCCAAGCTGATAGTTCTATAGGTTAGGGGTTGCCATTGGTAAATAGCATTTTTCAGCGGCGCAAAAGAAGCCGCGCAGCTCCAATGTGGCTGCTTGCAATCCGCCGGCGGTAATGGCGGGTTCGGAAATTTAAGCATCGGGAAAAGTTCGATTGTATCGCTTGGGAAATTGACATAAGTCAAGGCGTAACTTTCGAAGAAGGGAACAAGATGAAAGCAACAGCAATACCAAAGAAAGTGGCTTGCATAGCGTCAGCGTTGGCGTTGTCGCTTACTATGGTGCCCGTGGTGCCTATGGTGGGCGGTGCAGATACGCAAGCGCTAGCTGCCGAAGGTGGCACGGACACACCGCCTGTAATAAGCGTTACTGCGCCTTTCAAAGTTACATTTGGTAGCAAGGAAAACCCATACGACATTAATAACCCTACCAACTTCATGAGTACTACCAGCTATTTCCAAAATGGTGGCACACTGGGGCTTAGCGTGTATGAAGTTGAGTGTAATGCGCCGGCAAATTATTCAAATAATAAAACTGGCGGTTCTGTAGTGGTGACAACTAATGATAAAACTATAGACGACGCAAGCCAAAAACTGTTCAGCGTGTGGGATGCTAACGCGTCTGATACCGAAGCCATAAACTTTGGATACGCGAACAATGGTGCTAGTAAGTTAAGCATTCAAGATTATTCATTAAACAAGCTTATTGCTGTTCCTCAAGGCAGTACTACAAATGTGAACTATCGTTTGAACTTGGGATACAACGGTTTATCTAATGCCAAGATTGATGAAAATGCTGCTCAAGATTATGACAGCCGTGTCCGTCAAGACCTTGGCACAGTAAAATTCACATTCGGTCGCTGCGCCCCAATTGGTGATGAAACATTAACTAAAGCTGCCATTAATGTTGGTGAATCTGTTGATAATTATCAGGGTACACTACTGAAAGATAGTACGGTATTTTACTTACGCGACGCTGCAACGAAACAGGTTTATTCACTTGATCAGGTAAAAAACTCTGCAACTCAGCTGTCGGAGCTAAATGCTAGTGGTGGAAAAGAAAAACAGTCTCCATATTACGATATGTATCAGCAATTTATTGAAAGCGACGAAGGCGAAGACTACGAATGCCGCACTAAGTGGACAGTGCCTGAAGATGCTCCACTTGCCGATTCTACAAAGACTGGATTTGTTGTTGGGGATACTCTTACAAAAGAAAAAGAATCAGTTTATCGTTTACGTATTCTTGATACTCTTTACGATTATGATACTGCCAACAACAGAAAAGCTGGCATTACTTTCCAGTTTAGAAATGCGTATAACAAACTGCTATTAAATTTGCCTATGTATAAATCGCCTCAAGCAGCTATTGATAACGGTTATCTAGGATGTTGGATACGTGCAATTATGAATCCGGGTGCCCAGTATGAAAATGAAAGTGACTGTGGTACAGATACTAATGAAATTTGGAACACAATCCCAGAATCCATGCAGTCTAAAATTGCACAAATTGGAAAGCAATATAGTACAACTTGCGAAGCTACTGATCAAAGTGCGGCTCCAAGCGCGATGTCTGCTTTGAACAATGAGCGATTATTTATGTTGAGTTATGCGGAAACTTTTGGCAATGGAAATAGGTATCTATTATGTGGAAATATTTATACAGATGATTATGCTTGGTTGAGTTATGAGGGTGCTGTCGATGGCGCGGGCTCTCCATCGAAAGTGGAAAAACCTTATAAATTCTATAGCGGCATTGGTGAAATACCTGAAGACAGTGGATCTGGCGTTGCTCTAGAATGGTATAACAAAAATATAGGACTATTGAGTTATGATAGCCAAATTACCGTCGTTAATAATGGACTGATGTTGAGAACTCGATATCCGTTTGTTGCTGGTGACAATACTGGGTACGGATACGGATACGTGGGTGGATCCGGGGCAGGATTAATGAATTTAATCCCGAATGAACCACGTATTATTATTGATGATACTAATTTTATTGGTGATTATGGCAGATCGTTATATCCCTGCTTCTGTTTCTAAAGGTGGCAACAACAAGTAGCAATTTAGCAATCTTATAAAAATTGAACCTATCGGTCGGGTAGGGATGGGTTAGTAAAACTCTACCCGACCAACAATCTAATAACAGTGCTCTAGCGGGCATTTTAGGTAAACACATGCATGTGGGTAGGGCAAAGTGCGCCAAAATCCAACCTTCGCCCACCCCGCATCGGAAATGTTTCACATGAAACATTTCAACAACAAGCACTTTGACAATCGAATAGAAGATTTCGAATCAAGCATAAAAGTAAAGCACCGACCCAAGGGAAACTACATCCCCATGCCAGTGCTTCACTAAATATTACCTTATTGCATGCATGTCTTCTATTCGGTTGCCACATATAAGCACTTTGACAATCGAATAGAAGACAAGGTTTAATTTGTCCGTTTTTCGCAAACTATCTACAATGTGGGTAAGCATTCGGAATCAAGGAGTTAATCATGACGCAAACTGATGAATCGCGAATGCGGGAATCTGAGTTAAAGAGCGAACCGGAAATCAATTGGGATGACCCTGCCATGATCAGACCGGATGAAAAAACTGGCATTACCATTCTTCCAGCAGAATTATATTTCCCTGAAGATGATGGTTTATATGACGACTTAATAAAATAATGCCTGTCGCGTAGTTTCTTTAACTAAATATTTGTCTTCTATTCGGTTGTCAGAAATGGCAGCCGTTTTTGTTGCGCGGTATTGGCAACAAAGGCGATGCCAAAAGAAATGTTTCACATGAAACATTTTGACAACAAGCACTTTGACAATCGAATAGGCATGCAAGTAATCTTATGCAATAAGCTAGGCATGAGAGGTGGATACAATGGAGCCAATTAAAACTATGGACGGCAAAATAGTTACCGAAGAAATGCTTGACGGTTTTGAAGCTGCATTAAGTCAAGACGACTGGGCGGATAATTGGCAATTCACCGGATCAATAATAGAGGGTGCACCGCCTCTAAATACTGCTAATGAAATGCTAGCTGAAACTGTTTAAGTAAACTCAATATATTAAAGCGTCGCGCTGCGGCGCATATGTCCTTGCATTCCTATTCGGTTGTCAGAAATGGCAGCCGTTTTTGTTGTGCGGTATTGGCAACAAAGGCGGCATGGGAACACCAAGCGGGCTAGGTGCCCGATGACGAAGGAAGCGAATGGCATGTTAAGGACAGCAACCTTGCACGATATTCGAAAACCGATAGCGGCCGTTATTGCAAGCGTAATTGCGCTTGTTTGCGCATTGGTTGTGGTGGCTTGGGCACCATCGGGCGCATTTGCAACGGAAATAGAATACACGCAGGACTTGGGTGTTTTTGTTGGCGCTAACAAAGTGGAAGATGGAAGTGCGGGGCTTGACGAAGAGCATTTCCGCGACCCGTCTAGCGTGGGCGCTTCTGCCAATGTTGACTTAGGCATTTATGTTGGGTCGCCTTCTGAAAGCGAGCAGATAACCGGTTCCGACAACAAAGATACCGACCATTTCCGCGACCCGTCTACTGTTGGCGCTTCTGCCAATGTTGACTTAGGCATTTATGTTGGGTCGCCTTCCGAAAGCGAGCAATCGACAGGTGCCAAAGACGAAGAGCATTTCCGCGACCCGTCTACTGTTGGCGCTACGGCTGATGTAGATTTGGGAATTTATGTAGGTGGCGCAAGTGACCCTGCAGATAGCCAGATGCAAAATGTTACCGACGGTGGCACTGGCGATGGCAACCCGTCCGAAGCCGGCAAAATTCAGACAAGCACCGACCTTGGCATATACGTTGGCGATAATGGCTTAACAATAACTCGCCCGGGCACAACGGATGCAAGTGGTAATACCAGCGTTGGCATAACTACCGACTTGGGTATATACGTTGGCAATGGCGCAACCGATACCAATATCACTGGCACCGATACTCCGAATTTGGACGAGTACAGCACAACAACAGATTGCAATGTTGACCTTGGCATATATGTTGGCGAACTTAGCGGCGAAACTGAAGTTGGCACCGATACTCCGAACCCGGACGAGTACGGTACAACCATAGACCACAACGTTGACTTGGGTATATACGTTGGCGACGGCGCAACCGATCCTAATATCACCGACACCGATACTCCGAAGTTGGACGAGTACAGCACAACTGTAGACCGCGAAGTTAACCTAGGTATTTATGTGGGCGGCACCATTGATTCCGAAACTGGCACAGGTGCGGTTAACCCATCGACCACGCTGGCGATACGTGTTGTTAACCCCGAAGTTGAGCCTGACGTTACAGAAGCCGACACGGCGCGCACAACTTGGCAGCTTGGCGATGCAAGCGGTGCCAAGTGGGCTGACAATACAACTAATGTAAAGAGCAGCTTTGTGAAAATTCCCGCTGGCGGCAGCGTGGCGGCTGGCTCTGAACTGCCGGGTGGTGGCAACCCTGTGGCAACGTATCAACATGTGTCTGGTTGGCAGGTTGTAGATAAGAATGATGGCGCTACCAACACTAGCACGGTTGCGGCTGATGGATTAGGTACATTAACACTTCAAGGCAAGCACGACTACACATTTACGCCGCTTTGGGAAGGCAAGGAATACAGCGTTACGCTTAACCCGAACGGTGGCAATGTTTATGGCTCTACATCTTCTGTAACCAAGACATACAAATATCCTGATGCGTTCACTACTCCAGCATACCCGGATGTGTGGCGTGCGGCTAAGGATGCTAATACCGCTTACGAGTTTGCGGGTTGGTATAAGTCACTTGACGATTCTGGCAAGGGTGTAGGCTCTGCTGTTACCAGTGTTACAGCTGAAAGTGGAATAACCAATCTGCATGCAGCTTGGAATGAGATAACTATTAGCCCGGATGATCCGCCTACTTCCGGGGAATACGCAATGATTAAGTTCGTAATAAGCGGCGGACCAGCCGGCGCACCAAGCGCGCCGCCGGATATGTATGTGAAATATGGCAACAAACTTGCTGTAAGCAGTTTGCCGCAGCCCGCATCTGTTGAGGGCTATACATTCAAAGGCTGGTATACAAACGAAGCTTGCACGGCGGATGCTGTAGATATAGATAGCGTTACTGAAAACATCACTTTCTATGGTAGATGGCAAAATAACAGCAATGCAACAGTTACATTTAATGCAAATGGCGGAAGTTTCGATGGTGGTGCACCCACTACTACGGTTGATGTTCCTATTGGTGATGCGCTAGACAGCGTTGTGGGCTTCACTTATCCCAAAGTTACGCGCACAGGTTATCTGTTTGCAGGTTGGTACACAGGAACGCCAAGCGATGGCGGCGTGCAGCTTGGAAGCGAATGGGATATTTCCACCCCAATCAATAGCGATTTAACCCTGTATGCCAAGTGGATTGCGCTTGTAAATGTAGATGTTCCGGTAGAAGCGCAGATACAGCTGGTGCATACAGGCACCGGGGCTGCTGGCGATGAGTTTGTGGTTAACGCAAAGACATTCGGTCAGTTCCAGAACAGAAGCGATGTGAACATTGGTATATACGATGTGACCAGCGTGGACGACACCGCTGCTGCGTTAGCTGAGCTGGATAAAGGCGCAACGAATGCTACCGACGCTAATAGCAACTACAGCAAGTCGTATCTGACCATACTTGCTAAGAAGGATGGCAGCGCGGTTGTGTCGGGCGAATCCGGCTTTGCGGAATTGAAAACGACAACTCTTGAAGACAAGCTGACTTATACGGACGAGGTTGGCGAAACTCACACTGTCGATCTACCGGCTTCTGCTTACCAAATAAGCACCGATTTAAGCCAGTTCAGCGACAACTTCTGGATTTACAAGTACCAGCTGAATGCTGAGATGGCGAATGGCCCCGGCGACTTGCGCTTAACTTCACGCAATAGCGAAGTCATGTACATAGAGCCTGCCACTGGCGAAGGCACGGCGCTTGTGCCCGGAGTGTTACCGGTGTACTACGGCGTAACTTTCGACACCGGTTTCGACATTACGAAAGCCGATTTGGAAGATTTGAACGGTCTGAAAAAGATTGCAACTTTGAAATACACGATAGGCGTATACGAGCCGCCGGCTTCGGCAGGATCCGGCAGCTAGGGCTAGCAACTGTAGGGCGCTGTGGGCGCGAAGAATGTAGAAGCGCATTGCGCTAAGACAAGAAAAAGGACAGAAATGACAAACGACAACAACAATCAGCGACTAAGCGGAAAAGTGAACATGCGGGTGCCCGGCGGGAATTCCGAGCAGGCTCCGGGCAGACCTAGCGCCAGCAGACGACCAAGTGCGCAGGGCGCTACTGCTACCGCTGCGGCATCTGGGGAAAATCGCAAGAAACGCACCGTGATTATTGTAATAGCGTGCGTTGTGGTGGCGCTGGCTGCATGGTTGCTTATCTGGCTGTTCGCGTGCAACGGAAACAGCTTGCTAGACCCGAATGCGCGGACTGGTCAGGCGCCTTACAAGAGCCAAGAAGAAATGCAGGCGGAAATTGACCGCGTGGTTGAGGAAGGCATGTTCAACATTTCTATTGCCAGCGTTATTGAGTTTGCCGACGGCACATCGAACGGGACGGCATACATTGAGAACGTGCCGGGCAATCAGTACAACATGCAGGTTGTGATAACTGACGATACGACCGGTGAGGTGCTCTACGAAAGCGGAATGCTGCAGCCGAATCAGTACATCGAGAACATTACGCTGACAAAAGATTTGGACGCTGGCACTTATGCTGCGACTGCCACATTCACGGCGCTTGACCCCACAACATACGAGGAAGTAGGGCAAGCCGCCGCAAAGATAACGCTGAACGTGGCAGCTTAGGGACTGAATGAAGGGAGAGAGCGGGGATATGCTTAGTCGCGCAATGTTTCACGTGAAACATTTTTGAAGTCACCAAGAACGTAAGAGCAGTTAGGGGTGGCTGCGGAATGCTCAGTCGCTCTGCAGTCCTCGCTCGGCAGAAATGTTCACAGAACATTTCTGTTCGCTGCGGAACTCGCTTTGTGAGCACACCCCCGCTCTCTTCAGTTCCTTGGAGCAACTGAAAGAAAGGTTTTAGAAGAGATGCATTACAGGCAAAGACAGTGAGGGCTTCTGTGACGTTTCAGATTGGCGCGAAAGACATGCACCGCACGCCTCTGTGCGGCGGTGTATGGCTTGAACGCCAAGGTGAAATGTCACAGAAGGTCGCAACGTCGGCCCGTTCCGGACGCCGATAGGCGTGCGGAACACAAAAAGCAGGACGAAATGGCTGATAACTAAAGGAGGAAAAGCCATGAAGAAGACTAGTAAGGTTTTGAGCGCTATAGGGCTTAGCGCTGCGCTGGCTGTAGGAACCGCACTGCCGGCATTTGCTGTTGCACCAACAGACCCGTTCGACGAGATAGGTGAAAGTACTGAAGATAATCCTGCACCAAAGGTCGATGAATACGGTCAAGTGGATAATGGTGCAATAGAAAACTTTAAAGACAAAAACGATGGTGACGATGTAGAAAAGAAAGAAGCTACAGCAAGCACGGAAGCATATCTGGGTGCTGTCACCTATCAGATAGATGCAACGCTTCCTCTGAAGATAGTTATGGTGGGAGATATGGGTGGCGGTAACCTAATGACTCCGCACCCGGGTATTTATACCATTACCAACAATAACGATCAGGCTGGTCTTGTAGTTACTAACATCGCAACTGAATTGTATGCAGGCAAAACTATTGCAACTGACATTACTTCAGTTGACTGGTTACCAAGTAAGTTGGCATCTGACGGAAAATCTGATGGCGTACAGGAAGATCCAAGTACTTTTAGCGCAAATATAAAGAATCCATCTGATGTTAGTGGTAGTGACTTTATTCAGACTGCTAGTGCAGTTTCTGCAAATTATGGCATTATTGAAGCTAATATGACTGCAGGTTATTTTGATAGTAGCGCTCCTCATTCTAATGCTACTGAAAAGGCAGCTCGCGAATTTGTAAAAACCGAAAATGCTGTCAATATTGTTGGCAGTGATAGTACAAATAATATTGTATCGACAATGAAATCCGTTCCTGTGGCATATACCATTCCGCGCGAGGGCAACAATAGCGATAAAGTTACAGTTAGCGGGAGTGAAAAAGTATTGGCTAATGAGTTAGGTCTACGGCTTGATGCAGCCAATTCGAAGCTACTAAATTATAACGAGAAAACAGGATTTGTTCAGGCTTTCACAATTACGTTCACCGTGCGTGCGCCGCAATATAACGCAGATATGGCGGATGGTAATCCTGACGGTTTCTTCGATCAATGGAATATGTACAAAAGCGCATAAGCCACTAACGCCCTACAACAAAAGGAACACTCGATATGGCACCGAATAGCAATAACTCGCAAAACCCTTACAACGACCCAAATCTTGGGGCGACGTGCGGCGATGCGCAAAACGGTGCCACTAGGGTGCATGGCTATGGCATGGGGAGAGGCGCTAATCAAGCGCCTCAACCCGGCTCTTTGCCGTATGGGTATCAGCCGCAGGCAGGTCAGCCGCAAGCAGGTGGTCAGCCCTACGCTGGTCAACCTAGCGCCGCCAATCAGCCCTACGCTGGTCAGCCACATGCGGGTCAGCCCTATGCGGGTCAACCCTACGCTGGTCAGCCGTACACACAGCAAGGCAGTGCAGCGGCTTATCAGCAGTACGCGCCGCAGTATGCGCAGTACATTGCAGCGCAACAAATGGGCTATCAAGCGCCGACCACAAGTCAAACCACAAACGACAACGGCAAGAAACGCAAGCGCGGACCCGTATTCTGGATTGCAATTGTGGTGGCAATACTTGCTGTTATAGCGGCTGTGATTATAGGCATGCAAATGTGCAACGGCGGCAAAAATCGTGCGGGCGATTTAGGTCAGCTAGAAGGCAAAACAGCCGACGAAATTCAGGCAGAACTTGATAGAACTGTAGATGAGGGAATGTTCAACATATCCATTGCGTCAATAGTGCAGTTCCAAGATGGCACAAGCGCAGGCGAAATAAAAATAGAAAATGTGCCCGGAAACAGATATTTGATGCAGGTTGTTTTAACGCTAGACAGCGATGGACAGCAAGTGTACGAAAGCGGAATTATAGAGCCGAACCACCACATACAAAGCGACAAGCTGGCTGTAGATTTGCCCGCGGGCACTTACCCGGCAACAGCCACTTTCACAGCGCTAGACCCTGAAACCGAGGAAGAAATAGGGCAGGCTGCGGCGAAAGTAACGCTAGTGGTGCTGAGTTGATTGCTCGTCATTCCAAACAAAATTGGTGGGCGTGGCATCTAGTTTAAGCCAGACCTATCGCGCGTAGGTTTTGTTCGGAATGGCGATCTAAAGGGATTTGCTGGGAAAGGGATTTGGAAAAGGAATTCGCTATGAAATGCTTCACGAAAAAGATTCTGAGCGTGTTCGTTGCGGTGGCACTATGCGTTGGCATGGTGCCAATTATTGCGAATGCGTCCACGGCGGACGGCTTGGACAAAACTGCCGACGAACAGGCTGTAGACGACAGCTTTGGCAGCGTAGGCGGCAACTCGGTTGAGGAAACGCAGCAGCAAATTGACGAGTTTGCTGCCTCGCCATCGAATGCGGGTAGCACGCCGGCGGGTGCCGAGAAGCATGACCAAATTTCCACAACAGCATACATTGCAGCCACCGAGCTTGGTTTTCGGTTCACCCAGATAAGCAACGACGTGGTGTTTACGGGCGCGGATACGGAAACGTTGCAGTTCAGCACCGAGGGCGCGTCGCTTTCCGGCGATAAATATTTGTACAGCTATGTTTGGTATGTAGACAAAAACGACGGTGCGGGCGCAACGGAAATTACCCGCGCCTCTACATTCGACGGCACCGACAAAGATGGCAAGCACACCTTCGAGCTGCCTATAAGCAGCGCTGGTATGCAGCCAGATGACGTATGGACATACTGGTTAGAGGTAACAAACGATGCCGGTTCGCTTTCAAAAACGCTGAACGGCGAGGCGGACACTAGGCGCGTAGTTAGCGTTTCTTATAATCCCGAATTGCGCACACAACCGCTGTATTGGAACAAAACCGACAGGCAAGACGCAACTGAGGATAACTACATATGGAAAGCTGAAGGCAACATTCTAAAGGAATCTATTTTAGATGTGGACGAAGTTGCTGCCAGCAAAGAAATGGGCGATTTTGCAACCGGGCTTGATGCGGTAATAACTGAGGGCTCGGTGTGGCTTCCAAAAATTGTGAACGATTCAGAGAAAGACGTATATAGCGACACGCTTGCGCTGACTTATGACATATCTGGTTATGCTGTAAGTGATGATGGTGCCTCGGGCGCATCAATTTTGGATACTGTTAGCGCTTTAAGCGATAAGTCGCCCGAAAACATAGCCAAAACGCTTGACGCGGCGGGCGTTCATCTGCTGTGGCAAAAAGACGCGGAAACAAGCCCTGTGCTGGCATCTTCCGATGCAAGTTTAGATGGTGTTCAATATGTATATGAAAACGCAGTATCGGGTAAGCCGGCGCGCGTTGTTGCAGTAATTGGTGTGCCTGCGGGTGCGGGTCGCGTGTTTGGCACTTTCGCGCTAACTCATAAGGTTGTAAAGCCAAGTGAAGACGATGTTGCGTTTACATTCACGCCTGAAGTAAAGGTTGAAGGTGCTGCTGAAGATGCCGAAACCGATGGCAATGTGGTGCTGCCTGCCGAGGGCTATAAGCGCAATTTAGGTGCGACCGATGTTCAGTTCACCATGCATCCAAACATTAGTGCCGAGCCGCCGTACTACGTTAGCAATGTTGCAATCTTCAAAGGCGGCGCAGGCGCGGGCGGCGCGGGCACGGGCGGCGCAGGCGGCACGGAAATTTCGCTTACCCCCGAGCAGCTTACTATTCAGGGCAATGTAATCAAATTCGCCAAACTAAGCCGTGAAATGTTCGGCTTAGATGCAGACGACATTTCATGCAATATAACTGTGCAGGTTACTTTTGCGAAAAAGGCTGTCGCACCCGAAAACCCCGATGAATTGGTCGATGTAGAAATTATTAAAACTGGTGAAGAGCCAGATTTAAGTCAGGTGATGGTTTTAGTAGGCGGTGCGGAGGTTGCGCCTAAAGGCGGTTCTGGCAATACGTATCAAGTCCCCAAAGATGGCGCGTTTCAGCTTAGCTTCAACACCGACAAGGGTAAGCGCGTAGAGTCGGTTACGGCAACTCCCGTGAACCCGGATGGCAGCTTAAACGATGCAGATGCGAAAATTTACACTGTAGATGGCGACAACCTGTCCATTTCCAACTATTCAACGCCGCTTCAAATTACAGTGAATTATGTGGCAGGAACTATTGTGGTGCCCCAGCATACAGTTAGCGTTATGCAGGCTGGCGACACGAACCCTGTAGCGCTTAGCGCAGGCAGCGTAAATGGCGGCACCGGACCGTTCACCGTGAAAAACACCGATAACATAACTTTGAATGCTGCGCCGAATTTGGGATACGAAATAACGGGCGCAAAAGCCACCTTTGCTAGCGGAAACATTGTTAACTATTCCGCGGAAGAAGCGCCGTCTATTACATTGCTGAATGTTGTTGAAGATGTTGAGGTGGTGTATAGCTTCCGCGCGCTCGACTACAAAATAGACGTTGTGGTGGATGGCAACAGCACGCCCGATTCAAAAGGCAATGTGAGCGGCGGCGATTCTGCGGGAGATATAGTTGCCACTATGCCTAGCGTTAAAGGCGGTCAGACGTACATTTCCCACGACAACCAGCTTGTAATAAAAGCTTCGCCCAACAGTGGCTTCGATATCAAAAAAGATGCGGGCGGCAACCCTGTTATAACCCTGAAAGGGGAAAACGGTAATGTGTTAGACGTTACGGGCAAGCCTGCAGGTGATGGATATTCGTTTAGTGTGGGTTTGACCGAATTGCTGTCTAGCAACATTATCAGCAGTACCACGCCCGATGCCGCCCAAGAAATTGAGGTTCTTTACAGCTTTGAGCGCGTGCCTTCTTCGGTCAAAAGTTTTGTGGTAGAAACGAAAGTTGAGGGCAATGGCGGCAAAATAACGCCTACACAAACTGTAACTCAGGATGCTGATGGCGTTGCGTCGGCGCGAGTATATTTCTATCCGGCAGAGGCGCAAGATGGTAAATATTGGGCTGTAGATGCCGTTACGGTAGATGGCTTGGACGCAGCATCTTCCGACGCGGCGAAATATGGCGATGTATCTAGCGTAGATCTTACCGGCAAGCGCCCAAATATAGTTTTTGAAAACCTAACCGCTGACCATACGGTAGTTGTTAAGTTCAAGCAGGTTAGCGAAGACCCGGGCTATGACAGCAGCACCGAAATAAGCGGAGACGTGGGTGGTAACGGAGAAGGAACCATTACCGGCGGCGGTAGCGATGTCCCCGTTTGGAGTGGTGACGGCGACACATCGAACGACTTTGACGGCGAAGGTGATGGCGATGGTCGCGATTGGACCGCAATTCCCAAGCCCGGCAAAAATGAGGATGGCACATATAACGTAGTAGACAGCGTAGTTGTAAATGTTGACGGCACCGACTTCACCATTTACTGGACAGATCGCAGCCAGCCGGCAACAGGAGATGGGTTTAACCCGCACGACTATGTGTTATCGCCCGATGGGCTTGATAGGGAAGGCGCGGATGCGGATGGCTTGTACACGTACTACTATCCGAACAAGGAAGGCGCTACTACCATCTTCACGTTCGATCCCGTTACAAAAACGGTTAACTTTTTGCGGCTGGGGAATAGTGTTAAACCGCAGTTCGGAATAGAAAAAGCACGCCAAATACAGGTAGTTATAGATACTGGTGGCGGTGAGGGCATAGCCACGCATGGCGGGGTTTATTCGTGGCTTGTGGGCGATAGTGGCGCAGAGGATTTAATGATTGTTATAACGCCCTTAGAAGGTAGCGACTTAGATTATGTGCGTCTAAACGATAGCGAAGTGCCCGATGGATGGCTTGAAGACCGCACAGAAAGCGGGCTTTCTGAGAAAGGCAAGCAAACACTTGCTAATGCGGAAAACAAAAACATACGCGTTGCTTCCGTAACGCCGCAGGTTAATGAAAGTCGCTCTATAGCTGCACTGTTAAGCGGGGCTGAATATGCTTACGCTGACGAGGCGCAGGTGAAGCAGAAATTGTACGAGCTTACTGTTCCGTCAAAGAATTTGCGCGAAATGACAGACGATTTAATTGTGCATGTGCGATTCAAGTTGATGGGCGAGGATACTTTTACCCTTGTAGCTAGCGTGGCTAATGACAATTATGGTTCTATTGTTGAAGAGTCTGTGCAGTCTGTGAAGCGGGGAGGCGAATTTACATTCCATTTCAAGCCTAAGAATGAAAGCTGGCGCGTGGCTAACATTGTCGTTGATGGCAAAAAGCAAGATTGGAATATGTCTTCTTACACGTTTAGCAACGTGCAGGCAGACCATACTTTAGTTGTAGAGTTTGGACCGGTGCCGTATTCGGGCAGCAATACCAAGGCTTCGCGCGAAATACGTCGTTTGCAGGCGCTAGCCAAAACAGGAGACTTAAATGCGCCTGCATGCACGCTTCTTATGGCGCTTGCATGTGGAGCGGCTGGCGTAGCGGTTCTGTCTGGCAACCGTAGCCGCCGGCGCAAAGAAGACTAGCGCGTGTTGATAAGCCAGCTATCCTGCAAAGAAAGTTTTTGCAGCATAGTTGTAGAAGTGCCCTGCATCGGCGTATAGCAAGTTGGTAGGAGTGCTGCCTTTGCGTATGTAGACGCGCTTTATTGGGCATTCAGTTTCAAGTAGGTCGCCATCGGCTAATATGGTGGCGGCCTGCGCATCTACATCGCGCAGAAGTTCTATGCACACAACATCGTTAGGGTTAGTTACCACCGTGCGCGCCGATAGCGTGTGTGGCGCTATGGGTTGTGCGATAAGCCCGCTAAAGCTGGGTGCTACAAGCGGTCCGCCCGCAGCTAGTGCATATGCGGTGGAGCCAGTTGCGCTGGCAACCACTATGCCATCGCCGCCGAAATTTCCAATGCGGCTATCCGATATATCTAGCGCAAATTTTAGCGTGCGCCCCATAGCGCCGCGCGTAATGGCAATTTCGTTTAGTGCGAAAAATTCGCGCTCGCTGTTGGGGCTGCTGTTAGGGCTGCTGTTAGGGCTGGGCGTGCTATCTATATAGGGGTCGTTTTCGCCTTCGCACACCACTTGGCATACTAGATTGGCGCGTTTTTCGCATAGCAACTCGCCAACAAGCGCGCGCGACGTTAATTCCACAACACCAACTTCAGCGCTGTTTGCCAAAAAACCTAAGTGACCAAAATTAATTCCCAAAATGGGCGTTTCCTTATTTGCCAAAAGACGCGCTGTTCGCAAAATTGTGCCGTCTCCACCTAAAACCACAGCTAAGTCGCACGATTGCACAGCATCGCGCGCGGCAAGTTTTCCCTGCGTAGCGAAGTCTTTGCTATACAATTCGTCCGACGATAAAGTTGTGTAGTCAATTTTTTGCGACATGAAATAAGCCACCAGTAACATGGCTGCATCTATTGCATCTTTATTATTGCTGTTCTGCACTACTAAAACATGCATGTTGCACCTCTCGCTTGTAAGATAGCTAAGCGCATTTTGTATAGATAACATTATAAGCGTGGCTTATCTGAGTGCGTATACTCAGGTATCATATAAGCATGTCGCAAGCCGATGAAATATCTAACGGTCCAAATATAGGCACGTCGGCTGCCATAATAAGCATCTGCACCATAATTTCGCGTA
This sequence comes from Adlercreutzia sp. ZJ154, assembly GCF_011039055.1. Lineage (NCBI taxonomy): Bacteria > Bacillati > Actinomycetota > Coriobacteriia > Eggerthellales > Eggerthellaceae > Adlercreutzia > Adlercreutzia sp. ZJ154. The sequence continues at coordinate 77,779 of NZ_JAAKEF010000004.1, read as the reverse complement.
TAACTGGGTTTGCGCGCACGTGGGCTATGGCATTTGCGTTGGGCGCAACGTTTTTATCCAGTTCGTATCAGGTGGCGAATAACCTGCCAAACATGCTTTACGAGTTGGTTATGGGCGGCATGCTTACCACAGCTTTTCTTCCGGTATACATGTCTATTAAACGCAAGATGGGGCGAAGTTATAGCCGCAGATATGCGTCGAATTTGCTAACGATAGTCGTTCTTTTAATGGGCATACTTTCGCTTTTGTGCATTTTATTTCCGGCGCAAGTTATATACACGCAAACGTTTTTCTCAAATCAAGAGGAAATGTCTACATCGGTATTTTTCTTCCAATTCTTTGCCGTACAGTTGGTATTCTACGGTGCATCTTCCATTATTTCTGGGCTGCTAAACGCCAACCGCGACTATATTTGGGGCGCTATTGCACCTGTGTTCAACAATTTGGTGGTTATTGTTACATTTATTGCATATGCCTTTGTGGCACCAGAAAACCCCACATTGGCGCTTTATATAATTGCTATAGGCAATCCTGCGGGCGTTGCTATTCAGTTGTTTATTCAGCTTCCGGGTTTGCGTCGCAATGGTATTGTGCTTAAACCTAGGATCGATTTTCACGATCCGGGCTTAGGGGAAACTATAAAACTTGGTGTGCCGGCGCTGCTGAATACCTTTATAGGCTTTGCAGTAGTGTCGGTTGGGAATGCGGCGGCGTATACGTTTGCCGATAATGGACCTAGCGTTATAGCGTATTCGCGCCTTTGGTTTACGTTCCCGTATTCGTTTTTGGCAATTCCTGTGGCTACTGCTATGTTTACCGAGCTTTCAGCCATGCAAGCCGACGGCGACACTAAAGGTGTTGTGCGCGGCATATTAAGCGGGTCAAGCCAAATATTCTTCCTTATGATTCCCTTCGCGATGTATCTTATTGTGTTTGCAAGCCCGCTTGTTGGGTTGTATCGCATAGGCGCATTCACCGGCGACGCTGTGTCGCAAATTGCCAGCTATTTAGCTGTTATGGCTGTTGCGCTGCCATTTTATGGCGTGAATACATACATTCAGATGGCATTTTCCAGCATCCGCAAGATGACAGTGTGCTCGGTTATAGTTTTTGTGGCTAGTCTTTTGCAAATTGGCGTAATTTTGGCTTCTGTATTTTTGCGCGACACTCTTGGTCTTAGCATGGAAATGATAGCTGTTGGTACCATAGTGTCTTACCTTGTGGGCGATGTTCTATCTTTTGCGTATTTGTGTCGTTTTTACCGTGGCGAAATGCATATGCGCTGCGTGTATGTAGCGTGCGTGCGCGCGTTTGTTGTGGGGCTTGCTGGCGCTGTTGTTGGTGGCGCTGTTTACTATGCGCTTGATACGTTTGTTTTTGCGGCATCTGGAAATGTGCTGATTACCTTTATATATGTAGTAGTTGCAGGCTGCGCGGCTCTGGTGGTTACGTTTACGCCAGCAGTAAAGCGCGATTGGCATGAGGCTGCGTTTGTAACTAACATCTGGAACAAGGTGTGCAAGCTGTTCCGTAGGCGCTAAAGTTGCTACTTATTCCTTCCAAAGTAAATTTGGAAACTGTTTTTGGTCAAAACTTCCGACTTTCCACGGTCGAACACACCTAATAGCACCCGCCGAGGCGTCATTGAACACTGTTTGCCCAGTGTTCTCCATAATTCAAGCTTGCTATTGACCATCTTCACTGTGGAAAGCCGGAAGTTTTGACCATTTTTTCTAAATAAATGCACTAATTAAGCGCGGGGGTGGGCAGCGTAGTATTCCTCTTGCAGATGCGTGCGGTCTATATGGGTGTAAATTTGCGTGGTTGATATATCGGAATGCCCCAACATTTCCTGTATTGCGCGCAAATCGGCACCACCTTCAAGCATGTGGGTGGCAAACGAATGGCGAAGCGTATGCGGATGAAGCCCTTCAATGCCTACGCCTTTGCCCGCATTCGCAACTATTTTATGAATGCTTTGGCGGCTTATTCGTCCTCCGCGGGAATTTAGAAATACCGCACCGGCATCTTCGGGGCGCAACGTTTTTGCCTTCATGCTAAGAGGCGTGCGACCGTTTTCGATATATTCTGCTAACGCGCGCGCCGCCGCGCCTCCTATAGGCACAATGCGCTCTTTTGAGCCCTTGCCGAACACCCGTAAGAAGCCTTCTTCCAAAAACGCATCGCGTAAATTCAGGTTTGCCGTTTCGCTAACGCGCAAGCCGCATCCGTAAAGCACTTCAAGCATGGCGCGGTCGCGCAAGCCAGATGGCGACGGTGCATCCATCAGATCAAGCATTGCGCATACTTGCGATATTGTTAGCACGTCGGGTAGGCGCGCGGGCATTTTGGGCAGCGGAATTGCCGATGTGGGATTTACCTGCGTGAAGTCTTCGCGAATAGCAAATTTATGCAGCGCTTTCACAGCTGCCATGCGCCTTTTGCAAGTGGCTACGGAATAGCCCTGTTTCATAATGGAGGCTTCAAAATCTAGCACGGCGGCGCGATCTATATCTTGCAGATGCGTAATCCCCATTTCACGCAGATGCTCTTCATAAAGTGCAAGGTCGTGGGAATAATTCTTAACCGTAAGGGGAGATGCTCCGCGTTCTATGCGCAGAAACGAAATGTATTCCTGAATAAGTTCGTTTATCTCCATGCGCTAAGTTTAGCGCACAGCAGCGGTGCGTGGATAATGCGGTCGCGCGGCGGTGCCGTGTTGCTAATGCGGTCGCGCGGCGGTGCTGTACGGATAATGCGGTCGCGCGGCGGTGCCGCTGCGGCTAGCATCATCGCGCAACAGCGGCGTCGCGTGGCTAACACCATCGCGCAACAGCGGCGCACGCTAACCCCGTCGCGCAACAGCGCCGTTGCGGCTTAATTTGCTTGGTGCGCTATGGCTGCCCCCACGAAATCGCGAAATAGCGGATGCGGTCTGTGCGGACGACTCTTAAATTCAGGATGCCCTTGGCTAGCCACAAACCAGACATGTTCGGGCAATTCCACCATTTCCACTAGGCGCTCGTCGGGCGAAAGACCACTTATAACAAGCCCCGCACTTGTAAGAGCATCGCGAAAAGCATTGTTTACCTCATAGCGATGGCGATGCCTCTCATATACCAGCGCCTCTCCATATGCCGCCGCTGCTTTTGTAGACGGCATAACCTTACACGGATACGACCCAAGCCGCATAGTGCCGCCCTTGTCTTCCACATCTTCTTGCTCGGGCATTAAATCTATAACGCAGTTGGTGGCTTCTTCGTCAAATTCGGCAGAAGTTGCGCCTTCAAGCCCTGCTACATTGCGTGCGAATTCACATACTGCCGCTTGCAGCCCCAAACAAATTCCCAAATATGGAATGTTATTTTCACGCGCGTAGTGCGCAGCAGCTATCTTTCCTTCGAACGCGCGCTGCCCAAAACCGCCCGGCACAAGAATGCCATCCATCTGACCTAATGTGTCGGCAGCATTTGAGTCGCTTAGCGTTTCGCCATCTACCAAGTGCACGTTTACGTGCTTGCCATGCGCAACGCCTGCGTGTCTTAGTGCCTCTATAACCGAAAGATACGCATCGGGAAGGCTTACATACTTGCCCACCACGGCTATGTCAACTTCTCCGCTGCAGCGCTGCGCGGCATCTAGGAAATTGCGCAAATCGGACAGGTCGGCTCTGTGGGGAGAAAGCCCCATACGATTTAGCACCATTGCATCGAAGCCCTGTTCGTATAAGCTTATCGGCACCTCGTAAATGCTGGGCGCATCTACGCATGCCAGCACTTCTTCGGGGTTAACGTCGCAAAACAGCGCTATTTTTTCGCGCACAGAATCGCTTATTTCGTGGTCAGAGCGACACACTATGAAATCGGGTTGCACCCCAAGGCTGCGCAATTCCTTAACGGAGTGCTGGGTGGGCTTCGTTTTTACCTCGTGCGCGGCAGCAATATAGGGAACCAGCGTAACGTGTATAAACAAAACATCGCCCGGCGTGTTTTCCTTTTTGAACTGGCGCGCCGCTTCTATAAATGGCAGGCTTTCGATATCGCCTATGGTGCCACCAATTTCAGATATAACAATATCGGCACCCGACTGTTCAGCTATGCGGCGCAGGCGCTCTTTTATTGTTTCAGTTACATGCGGAATTACCTGCACGGTGCCACCCAGAAAATCGCCCCGACGTTCGCGGCTTATCAAAGTTTGATATATGCTGCCCTGCGTAAAATTGCTTTCGCGAGATAGGTTTTCGTCGATAAAGCGCTCGTAGTGTCCAAGGTCTAGGTCGCCTTCGTGCCCATCTTCAGTAACGAACACTTCGCCGTGCTGAAAAGGGCTCATAGTGCCCGGATCAACATTTAGATACGGGTCCATTTTCTGCATAGTCACTTTGTAGCCGCGCGCCTTCAACAGATGCCCCAAAGACGCCGCCGTAATTCCCTTCCCAAGCGATGAAACTACACCGCCGGTAACGAAGATATGCTTGGTCATATTCTTCCAATCCTTCGCTGCCTTCGCCTTATTTTGCGCGATTGCACACACATATGAGTTATACTCCCACTAGTTTGTTGCATAGATGTTAAGGGGTTGGCTTAAATTGCAGAACCGCTTCAAATGTCGCCTAGCCACTCCAAGCAACCACGTCGGCAAAACTCCGCTGCGATTTTGGGAGGCATAATGCGCGAAGGTTTTGACAATGCGAAATATATAACGATGCAGGCAGAGAGAATTCGTGAGCGTATATCGCATTTTGGCGGCAAACTATACCTAGAGTTTGGCGGGAAAATTTTTGACGATTTGCACGCTTCGCGCGTTTTGCCCGGCTTCGAGCCCGATAGCAAAATACGCATGTTGCAGTCTATGGTAGACGACTTAGAAATAATAATCGCGGTGAATGCGAACCACATAGAGTCGAACAAAAAACGCGGCGACTTGGGAATAACTTACGATGAAGACGTTTTGCGACTGATGGATGTGCTGCAAAGCTTAGGATTTCTTGTTAGCAACGTAGTAATAACGCACTATTCCAGCCAGCCTGCAGCCGATGCTTTTCGCCGCCGCCTAGATTCGCTTGGAATTGCGCACAGTTTGCATTACCCAATTGCTGGCTATCCCTACGATATAGACCACATAGTAAGCGACGAAGGCTATGGCAAAAACGACTACATTCCTACAACGCGCCCGCTAGTGGTAGTAACAGCGCCCGGTCCCGGCTCTGGCAAAATGGCAACTTGTTTGTCGCAGTTATATCACGAGCACAAACGCAACATAAATGCAGGGTATGCAAAGTATGAAACATTTCCCATTTGGAACTTATCTTTGCAGCATCCGGTGAACATAGCATATGAAGCTGCCACGGTAGATTTAGACGATTCAAACGCCATAGACCCATTCCATTTGGAGGCATATGGCACAACCACTGTAAATTACAACCGCGATATAGAAATTTTCCCCGTGCTTAAAACCATGCTGGAAAAGATTATGGGAAAAAGTCCGTATCTTTCTCCGACCGACATGGGCGTAAATATGGCAGGGCATGCAATTTACGACGATGAAGCTGTGCGCGAAGCCGCCAACTTAGAGATTATGCGTCGTTATTTCCATCATGCGGTCGAAGCCAAAGAAACCGGCGTTGGAACAGATACTGTGAAAAGGCTGGAAATGCTTTTGAATCAGTCGGGAATTGCGGCGAATAGCTTTCCTCCGCGCTCGGCAGCAATGTTGAAAGAGGAAATGACAGGTGCACCTGCCGGCGCTATGGTTTTGCCCGACGGGCGCATAGTAACTGGTAAAACGTCCAATTTGCTAGGTGCTGCAAGTTCGCTTCTCATGAATGCGCTGAAGACGCTAGCTGAGGTGGATGACGAAATAGACGTTATAACCGATGAGGCTATCGAGCCGATATGTCATTTGAAGACTGGTCACTTGCATTCTAGCAACCCGCGCCTACATTCGGACGAAACGCTTATAGCCTTGTCTATTTCCTCTGTAACAGAACCTTTGGCTGAAAAGCTGATAGAGTGTTTGGATGAACTGCGCGGATGCGATGCGTTTTTCTCGGTTATAGTTTCGCATACCGATCGCAGGCTGTATCGCACGTTAGGCATCAACTTATGCTGTGAGCCGAAGTACGAACAGCACAGGTTCTATCACAAATAGGTGCTCGGGGCAGAATTTCTTACAAAATGGTCAAAAAGTTCGACTTTCCACGGTCGAAAGACCGAATTGCTTAACTGAATTGTGGAGGACACTGGGCAAACAGCATTTGGCGACGCATCAATGAGGGCTATTTGCCCTTTCTGACCGTGGAAAGCTGGAAGTTTTGACCATTTTCCCCAAAAAATTTTACCGACTGGGTTGTATTTAGTGGTTTCGCGCAAAACTCTTCATAAAATGCGCAAAGATGAGCCCGCGCAGATAGGCTATGGTAAAATCGTAATTTGCGTTTGTGCTGTAATAAGTAATTGACGAACGGGGACTTCCTCTATGTCGATATTTGATAGATTTGCAAATATTGGTGGCAACATGTCAACCGACATGGCAATTGACTTGGGTACTGCCAATACCCTTGTGGCTATTACGGGCGAGGGTATCGTAATAAACGAGCCTTCAGTTGTAGCTATTGAGAAAAGTACACATAGGGTGCTTGCCGTAGGGCATGAAGCGAAAAACATGATTAACCACACGCCTGATGCTTTTTCGGCTGAACATCCGCTGAAAGATGGCGTTATAGCCGACTACGATGTTACGGAAGCTATGCTTTCTGCGTTTATCAGCAAAGCAAGCGATCGTAAGTATCCGTGGCAGGCGAAGCCGCGCATTGTTATATGCATTCCGTGCGGTGCCACCAGTGTAGAGAAGCGTGCGGTTTTTGAGGCTGCCATTCAGGCGGGCGCGCGTCAGGCGTATCTAATAGAAGAGCCTATGGCGGCAGCTATGGGTGCCGATCTTCCAGTTACAGAGCCAACAGGTAGCATGGTGGTAGATATTGGAGGCGGTACAACAGAGGTTGCTGTTATATCGCTTGGCGGTATTGTTTCGTCGTCTAGTTTGCGCTTGGCGGGCAATAGGCTAGATGAAGCTATTGCGATGCATCTGCGCGATCTTTTGGGCATAAAGATAGGCGAGCGCACGGCCGAGGTTATCAAGATAAAAATTGGTAGCGTTTTGCCTTTTGAAGACGGGCGCGAACGCGACATGATAATTTCTGGACAAGATGTCTATACCGAGCAGCCCAAAGAAGTAACTATCCAATCGGAAGATGTGCGCGCGGCGCTGCAGGCACCAATTGAAGAAATGGTGCTGCACATTAAAGACACTTTCAAGACTACAAACCCCGATCTTGCAAGCGATATCATTCAAAACGGTATTTTGCTAACCGGCGGCGGCGGCTTGCTTTCTGGCTTAGACAGATATCTGACAGATCAGCTGGAAATACCTGTTTGGGTAAGCGAGACGGCTTTGACGAATGTAGTTTCGGGTTGCTTGAAGGTACTAGAGACACCTACTGCGCTGCGTCAGACATTAATGCGCTCGAAATAGGCAGCAGGAGGGTTAGTGGCTTAATGGCACTACAATTCCAAGACATGAAGGATCCGCGTCTGACACGTGTGGTTCTTATTGTGTTGGTGGTAATTTCATTTGCAATGGTTACTGTGTATTCTCGCGAAGGTGAAAGCGGACTTTTGCATAGCATTCAGTCGGCTGCTCATGCAGTATTTGCGCCGCTTGAATTGCTAAGCGCACCCGCTGGGGCTGCGGTTGAGGATGCAGGGGAAGCTATAAGCGATGCAAGCGCTAGCGAAGAGACACTTTCAGCTCTGCGTGAGCGCAATGCCGAGTTGACAGAGCTTCTTACTCAAAGCGAAGAATACAGGCAAGAGGCTGAGCGTCTGCAGGGTTTGCTTGAGCTGAAAGACACCTATGAAATAGAGGGTGTAAGCGGGCGTGTTATAGGACGCTCTACCGATGCTTGGAATCAGACGGTAACTGTAGATATTGGCTCTAATAACGGGGTGGAAACTGGTCTTACTGTTGTGGGACCGGCGGGCGTTGTCGGGCAGGTTATATCTGTGCAGCCGGGCTCTTCTACTGTGCGTTTGCTGACCGATCCGAAATCGGGTGCGGCGGCGTTAGTGCAATCTAGCCGGGCTGAGGGCATTGTAAGAGGCTCACTTTCCGGGCAACTAACGCTTCAAAATATTGATGCGTCGGTTAATCTTCAAGTGGGCGATGTGGTTTTAACAAGCGGACTTGGCGGCAGCTACGTAAAGGGCTTGCTTATTGGCACTATAGTGCGCATAGAGGGCTCTGCAGGCGATGGCTCAAGAACTATATATGTTTCCCCGAACGAAACATCGCAAGTGCTAGAAGAAGTGACAGTTATATTTAATGCTAAGGGCGATTCGTCGGCGAATCGTTCATCTGGTAATAACAGCAGCGGCAGTTCTGCATCTGGTTCGGCGGGCTCAAACGGCGGTGGTTCAAATGAATAACAAGCCGCTTATCGTGTCTATAATTGGTGCCGTTATAGCTGTAGTTTTGCAAGCAACTGTAGCGCCTGCAATGGAGATAGCTTCGGCGCTGCCAAATTTCATACTGGCATATGTTTTGGCTTTGGCTGTGTCGCGCCCTGAAAGCGGTCTTGTTATGCCGTTTTTACTGGGGCTTATATTCGATCTTATGGGTACAGGACCAGTGGGCGCTATGGCGCTAATATGTACGCTAATGGCATTTGCGTTGTCGCGTTTGTCAGTTGTGTTAGATAACGATACTTTATTTATGCCTATTGTGCTTATTATTGCAGGGTCGCTAATATCCAATATTGTGTACGGCATACTAATTATTGCGTGCGGAATGGATGTTAGCATTTTGGAAGCACTCGTAGGGCGTGCGCTGCCTTGTGGCATATACGATGCTGTGTTGGCGCTAGTTATGTTTCCGCTGCTTTTGCGTTTGATGCAGCTTGGCGAAAACCAGATGCGCATGCACTAGCTTGTGTGCTGTGCGCCGATGGAAGTGGAGTTAAGACGTGCTTGTTGCCGTTTTGGCAGGAATAATTGCAGCAGTAATAGCGGTATGTATAGTAGCCGTTATTGTTGTGCTGCGGCAACGCTATGTCGAAACGCATGCCACTACTGTATCCGATATGTCTACCTTAGATACTGTCGGTGTTGGCGCAGAAGATGATGAAGACATACGTGTAAAATCGGGTGAGGCAGCAACCGCAAAGCCATCGGATGGGTTGTCTAAGCGCTTCGGAGTTCTGGGCATTTTGGCTGCAGCAATATTTGCTACTCTTGGGGCAAAACTGTGGTCTATGCAGATAATGAACTCGGGCGAATATTCCAGCGAGGCAGAGAAAAATCTGTATACGACCGTGCGCACACCGGCACCTCGCGGAAGCATTTTCGATCGCAATGGTCGCGTGCTTGTAACAAATCGCGCCAGTCAAACGGTGCTAGCCGAGTCGGAAGTATCCGATTCTTACGACACTATACGCAGGTTGTCTTCAGTTCTAGGGCTGCCTGTGGGAATTGTGCGGCAGCGCCTAGCGGACACTTCGCACGGGGCGCAAAGTCAGCGCATAATAGCATCCGATGTTCGCTTGCGCGACGTCGCTTTCATTTCCGAACACGCAGATGCCTTTCCGGGCGTTAGCGTTGAAACGCGCACAGTGCGCGCTTACCCGAATGCTGCGCTTGCAGCACACGTGCTAGGCTACACCGGTTCTCCCACCGAAGATGAATTGTCAGTAACGGTGGAAGGGCGCGAAATAGATTCAAATGACATTCTTGGGAAAAGCGGCATAGAAGCGTTTTACGACAATGTGCTTTCTGGTGAAAAAGGTCAACGCAACGTTATGGTTGATGCGTCGGGAAATGTTGTGTCGGTTACTAGCGAAACTGCACCAACGCAAGGTTCAGACATATATCTAACGATAAATTCCGCAATACAGTATGCCGCCGATCAGGCGCTTGCAAAAATGATAGCCCCTACAGGCGAGATAGGCACAGGTAGTGGTGTTGCCGGTGCGGTAGTTGCGCTTGATGCGCGCGATGGTGGTGTGCTTGCTATGGCAAGCTACCCAACCTTCGATCCGTCGAATTTCACAAACGGAATTCCGCAGGATATATGGGATTTATACAATACCGAAGAATCGCACGCGCCCATGCTTAATCGCACTATTAATGGGCAATATGCTGCGGCATCTACATTCAAAGCCTTTACATCTATGGCTGGAATGGAATACGGCTATGCTACCGAAAGTTCTTATTGGACATGCACTGGCAAGTGGGACGGTTTTAACACGGGCGCCCCGCAATGGTGCTGGGAACATAAAGGTCATGGCACGCTAGATCTTAGTGGCGGTATTATTCATTCATGCGACACCGTATTCTACGAAATAGCTAAGGCGTTTTACGATCATGGTCCCGATGGTACGGGCGAAATTTCCGCTACGGCACTTCAGGAATATGTCGAGAAGTACAATTTTGGTAAAGCTACCGGTATAGATTTGAAGAATGAGTCGGTGGGGCGTGTGCCAACGCCTGAATGGAAAGCCGAGCATTGGCGAAACGTTCCCTCTGAGGCGACATGGCGCGGCGGCGACTACACTAATATGATTATTGGACAAGGCGATATATTGGTAACGCCGCTGCAGGTTGCTGCAGGTTATTGCGGAATATCTACCGGCAAAATTATGAAGCCGCATCTGCTGAAAGAGGTGCGCAATGCCGCTGGCGATGTGGCTATGACGTTTGAACCAGAGGTGCTTGCCGAACCCGATGTTAACTTGGACGATTTGAATTATGTACGCAATGCTTTGCGCGGCATGATTATTTATAACGATAAAGTTCGCGACATGTTTGACGAAGAAGGTTTGCAGGCGGCTGGTAAGTCGGGCACGGCAGAACACACCGACAGAGCAGACGATGCTTGGTTTGTGGCATATGCTCCCTACGATAATCCGAAATATGTGGTGGCTTGCATTCTTGAACAGGGTCGTAGTGGCAGCAAAACTGCGGCGAAGGTTGTCGCGCAAGTGCTAGGTGCGGCTATGCGTGCCGATGCGGGCGAAGATGGAGAAGTTGGGCGCGTGGCTGGTTCGTCTGGCAAGTCGCTCGTGTTGAATTTCTCGGCTGATGAAGGGCGTGAGGAATAATGCCGCTTCCTCAGATTGACTCGGTCGGTATTGCTGCGCCGTCTAAGGGCAAGCGTGGGCGCGAGAAGTATTCTGCACCAAAACCTTCGAACCGTCGTCCGCTGCCGTTTTCAAACATAATACCTTGGTCTTTTGTTGTGGTAGTTATATTGTTGGTGGGCTTTGGTTTGGTTGTATGCTGGTCGGCTGTTCAAGGCTACGAACGCTACAGCTTCACGCGGCAGGCTGCCGGAGTTTGCGCAGGGCTAATACTAATGGCTATAGTGTGGGCTTTCGACTATCGAAAACTTGCCGGCGCATTTGTGCCTCTTTTGGTTATAACCGTTGTGCTAATTTTGTCGCCGCATCTTCCGGTTATAGGTGTTACCACTATGGGCGCAACCTCGTGGATAAACATAGGCACGCAAATACAGCCGGGCGAATTTGCAAAAGTTACAGTGGTGCTGTTTGCGTCCAGTTTGGTTGCCCGATACGGCGGCAAATTGGACGATTTTAAGGAATACTGCAAAGTTGTAGGGCTACTTGCCATACCGTTTTTGTGCATTATGACGCAGCCCGACCTTGGCACTGGTTTGGTGTATATGTTTATAGCAGCCACGGTGCTTATTATGGGCGGTGCGCGTGCGAAGTATATAATTGCGACCATTGTGCTGCTTATTGCGGTTATAGCGGCAGTATTTTTTGTAGACGAGTTTTTGAAATACGAAACCGACGACGGCACCATAGAATACAGACTTTTGAAGAATTACCAGCGCAAGCGCCTGTTTGTGTTTATGAACCAAGGCAATGCCGATTATAGCTCTGATGCTTATAACTTACAGCAAGCCATGATAGCTATAGGTTCAGGTGGTCTTTTCGGAAAGGGCTTGGGTTCTTCCACCCAATCTTCGCTAGGCTTTTTGCCTGAAGCGCCGACAGACTTCATCTTCTGCGTGCTGGCTGAGGAATTGGGCTTTGTTGGAGTATTGGTACTTATAGCGCTTTATGCTTCTCTTGTGTTTGTTTGTATTCGAATTGCCCGCAGTTGCGGCAATTTATTCGGAATGCTTATCGTATGTGCCATTGTTGGTATGTGGCTGTTCCAGATACTTGAAAACATAGGAATGTGTTGCGGGCTTATGCCTATTACCGGTATTCCGCTGCCATTCGTTAGCTACGGTTCTTCGTTCATGGTGGTGAATTTCATCATGTTAGGGTTAATAGGTTCAGTGTATTGTCACGAATCTAAGTTGGGAAGGGGAATGCAATATGGCTCTGCCCGTTGATGTAGGAGCTTTGCTGAAGGCGGCAACGAATACTGAAGATGCAGTAAAGACACCTATTTCGGTGTCGGTTTATATAGATGATACGGCTGCGGGTGAATGTGTAGCATTTGTACGCGGGTTGTTTGCTGGCGCTACTGGCGATAATGCTCGTGTGTCTGTTTCTTATATAGACGAGCATATAGAGCCGCATCCTCGCGATGATATGGCTGTTATTGTAGGCGGCTTAAACGATTGCATAGGTAAAGATGCAGCGTCTATTCGAGACGCAGGTGTGCCGGTAATGGTGGCTACCACTATGCCTAAAATAGTAGAAGATATAACGCGCGCTAATGGTTACCCCATTCCTACAGGCGATCTTATTTCTCCTTTGCGCACGCCTTCCAAGATGTCGTTTCAGAAGGGCGGCGCCGATGCCTTCGCGCTGCCTGCAGGTGAGATAATTGAATTAACTGAAGATTCTAAGAGCGAATTTGTTTCAAATATTGGGAACTGGATTATAGCTGCGTGCCCCGATCGCAAGCTGGCGTTTGCGCATGCGTTTCCGTTCGTTAGGCGACCGCTTGCGCGCGAAGCTATAACGTCTACGTCGCTTCAAAATGCTGGCGTAGGTTTGCTGCCCATAATACCCGGTGCCGACATGCCTATAATGACGCTTAATCAGGCGAAAATGCTTATGCAAATAGCGGCGGTATATGGTCAGCCACTAGATAAAACTCGTCTTCCCGAATTGGCGGCTTTGGTGGGCAATGCTTTTCTTTGTCGCAGTTTGGCGCGCAGTTTTGCGAAGGCGGTGCCTTTTGCGGGATTTGCCATAAGCGCTGCTGTTGGTTTTGCGGCTACCGAAGCTGTAGGCAGGGCGGCTATAGAATATTTCGAAGTGGGCGGCAATGCTGCTGGTCTTGCTAATGTAGTGAAGCAAGCCACTGGTGAGGCGGTTGATATTGCGCAAAAAGCCAGTGCAACGCCTACTGGCAAAGCAGTTATACGCGCAGCTAAAAGTGGCGTTAAAGGCGCGGCTGGCATGGTTTTCGGTAAAGCGGCTCGCCGATGATAAAGACTAATTTATGGCAGCGCCTCCAACCTCTTCTGCGCCAAATTGAACGTCCTTCTCGCTATATTGGTAGCGAATGGGGCGCTTTTGAGCCCCGCGCCAACAGCGATTTTGCGTTTTGCATGGTTTACCCAGACACTTACGAGCTAGGGCAGCCAAATCAGGCTATTCGAATACTGGTAAATGCTGTTGCTAAGCTTGAAAATGTGGCTTCTGAGCGCGCATTTCTTCCCGCGCCCGATATGGCTTGTGCAATGCGCAAGGCAAACATTCCAATGTTTTCGCTAGAAAGCTGTGCGCCTTTGCACGAATTTGATGTTGTGGGAATAACGCTTCCTCATGAACTTGCGGCAACAAATGTGCTGGAAGCGCTAGATTTGGCAGGCATTCCGCTGCGTGCAGCCGATCGCGCCGAAGATGCCCCTATAGTAATAGCTGGCGGACCGTGCGCTATGAACCCCGAGCCTTACGCGCCGTTTTTTGACGCTATTTCTATAGGCGAGGGCGAAGAATCTGTACCCGAAATAGTTCAAACGGTGCGCACGCTGCGCAGAGCGGGCGCGCGGCGTAAAGATATATTGCGGGCTTTAGTTGATATTCAGAGTACATATGTGCCTTCGCTTTATAGGCAGCTAAATGAACAGGATGCGCAAAAGCAGGGCGCGTGGGTTGTGCCTGCAGAAGATGGCGTGCCTGCGCAAATTGTGCGGCGCGTGTTTGAGGGTTTTGCCGAATCGGATGCTTGGGAGCCCTGCATAGTGCCCTATGTTGAAGCCGTGCACGACAGATTGAATGTTGAAGTTTTGCGCGGGTGTGCTAGGGGGTGCAGGTTCTGTCAGGCTGGAATGATGTATAGACCTATACGTGAGCGCTCGGCGGACAATATTGTTTCGGCGGTTCTGCGCGGGCTTGAACAGACTGGCTACGATGAAGTGTCGCTAACGTCGCTTTCGACCACCGACCATTCTCAGATAGAGGAAATTTTGCAGCGCTTGAACAAGGCATGCGAAGGGCGTGGAGTTCGCATATCGGTGCCTTCGCAGCGCTTAGATTCTTTTGGTGTGAAAATGGCTGATTTGGTTGCCGGGCAGAAAAAGGGCGGTCTGACATTTGCTCCAGAGGCAGGCACGCAGCGCCTTCGCGACATAATAAACAAAAACGTTACTGAAGACGATTTGTTTTGCGCAATTGATGCAGCTTGTGCAGCTGGTTGGCGCAGATGTAAGCTCTACTTTATGATAGGTCTTCCCGGTGAGACAGATGAAGACGTGCTTGGTATAACCGATCTGGCTGATAGGGCATACGAGCGCATGAAGGAAGCCACGCCGCCCGAACAGCGCGGGGCGCTTGCTATGACTGTCAGCGTTGGAGTTTTCGTGCCGAAGGCGCAGACACCGTTTCAGTGGGATGGGCAGATTACCTGCGAAGAGGCGCTTAGGCGCGTGGGGCTTTTGCGGCATTCTGTTCGACACCGTGCGGTTCGAATTAGTTATCACGATCCGCAGGCGAGTTTTGTTGAGGCTGTAATGAGTCGCGGCGGGCGCAATTGTGCTGATTTGGTTGAAGCTGCATGGAGACATGGTGCATGCTTTGATGCGTGGACTGAACTTTTCAACGAAGGCGCTTGGCGACAGGCGGCTGCCGACACTGGCATAGACCCCGAGCAAATAGCCGCTGCGCAGTATGAGCCTGAATATGTTATGCCGTGGGCGCATATTTCAGCTGGGGTATCAACCAAGTATTTGCAACTTGAGCGAAAGCGCGCGTCTAAAGGGGAAACAACGTCCGACTGCACATATGAAAAATGCACGGCTTGTGGTGTTTGCCCGGCAACCAATACGCAAAACGTGTTAGCTAGAGCGCGCGGTGTGGAAGGCGTGATGTAATATGGCTGACCCTAGACTGTTTCGCTTGCGCGTTACTTATTCGAAGTCGGGCAGATTGGCAATGCTTTCACATTTGGAAGTGGCTCGCGCACTTGAGCGTACAGTTCGACGCGCCGGGCTTCCGTTTGCAGTAACTAATGGGTTTTCGCCGCATATGCGCATAGCTTTTGGTGCGGCACTTCCTGTGGGCGTGGGTGGCAATGCGGAATTTTTCGACATCTTCCTTACCAGCTATTTAGCGCCAAAGAAAGCTTTGGAAGCGTTGCGGAATTTTAGTGCACCGGATTTAATGCCTACCGCTTGCGAATACGTGGAACCTAGTGCAGCTGCTGCATCGGTGGCTTGCCCGGTTAGCACTTATGAAGCATTACTTAGCGCCAGTGTTGGAGGCTTGGAAATTCCCGACACGGTAGAGGTGGTTCGCAAAAAGAAGCGCAAAGTATTAGAGGTACGCGAATTTCTTGTGGGAGATGTGTGCGTATCGGGTAATTCGGTTGTATTTACGTTGCAGGCGAAACCTACCGGATCGTTGCGTGCAGATATATTTTTGGATGCATGTATAGATCTTTTGAAAATAAATGGCGTTGCGCCGAACGACCTTTGCATAGTGTCCATAAACCGAATCGCGCAAAATTCGTCAGATTAAGGGTTGTGCGATTTTTATATATTGGTATAATTATCGGGCTGCGCAAGGCGTAGCAACCGTGAATGCGGGGTGTTAGCTCAGTTGGTTAGAGCGCCGGCCTGTCACGTCGGAGGTCGCGAGTTCAAGTCTCGTACATCCCGCCATTAAAACTCCCCTCAGAGCTCTTTTCGACTCTGGGCTTTTATCAAGCAAATCTTTTTATCCTGAAGTGTAATTCCAAAGTGCAAACGAGGTCGGCAACTTGGAACAAGCGATACGTATCAGGCTGAACAACCCTGAACTCAACGTTGCTCATATTTGCATATAGGCAGAAAAGTGTGTAAGGCTCAGTCCATCGCAAATGGGTAAGAAGTGCTGTTGTGGAACTCTGACCAAACCAGACCGTGTGTTGCCTTCGTCACTTTTTAGGCGAAAAATGGTCAAAACTTC
The DNA here is from genome assembly GCF_011039055.1 of Adlercreutzia sp. ZJ154. NCBI lineage: Bacteria > Bacillati > Actinomycetota > Coriobacteriia > Eggerthellales > Eggerthellaceae > Adlercreutzia > Adlercreutzia sp. ZJ154. Next base: position 61,347 of record NZ_JAAKEF010000004.1, on the reverse strand, counting down.
CGACTTTCCACAGTCTATAATGCCAAATTACGCCAATTACGAATCAAAATAGAATTGAAGAACCCTGTTTGCCCAGTGTCCTCCACAATTCAAGTTAGCTATGTGGCACTATGACCATGGAAAGCTGGAAGTTTTGACCATTTTTCTAACTTTTTTGAACTAGTATGCGGATGAGTTGAATCGTAATCTAGCGGCAGCTTTGAGAGAGTTTACCTAAAAGCCATCCAGCAAACACTTTAAGCCATCTTGCGGAGGTGTCGTTTTTCCTAACACTAGAGCCTCCGCATAAGGTGCATCTTCACTTTTGCTTTTCTGCTTTAGTGAATTTGTTCTTTGACATTTTGCTGCCGCAAATGCTGCATTTTGAGATAGACACTGCTCACACCTGTTCATAACTGACTTTTTCCTAGAAAAAGCTTGCCTGAACAGGAATGTCAAGTGAGAATCCTACATGCTTTTCTGCCTATATGCCCTCATATTTGCACTGAAGATGATTTTCAGCCTATATGCCATATTCTTAGGTTCGTTAACTTGACGCGGACTCGGATTCGTCTGCATCGGAAATTGCGATTGGAGATAGCAACTCACCTATAATGGCTACATTAATGCTAGGCGCGAACTCAGGAGATGCCATGTCCAGCATAGAGAAGCAGATAGTGCGAAAGGGACTAGAGCTTGGATTCTCCAACGTCGGCTTCTCTGCTCTTCGAGATTATCCCGAGTATCTCGAAGAAGCTCGATCGCGTTCCAACTACGAGATATTTGCAGAGGCTGACGATGCCCTGATAACTCGCCTTAGCAAAGCGAAAACGCTTAACCCTTGGGCGAAAAGCATCGTTTGCGCCACGCTAGGCTTTTCTTCGATAGACTACCCGGAGATTTTGACTCGTTCTGTGGCACGTACTTATTTGGCTCGCGTGTATTCGCCGCAGCCCGGCACCGTTCATGCTTTCCAAATCGAAGCGCTGGCATCGTTTGTTGAGGGATTGGGCATGCGCATCGAACGCAACCAGTTTGTTGTACCCCAACGCATCGCATGTGCGGAAGCAGGCATTGTGACGTTCGGGAACAACAACTTCGCATACACTGAGCAAGATGGCTCTTTTGTTATTCTCGTAACGTTTTTGGTGGACAGGGAACTTGAACCCAGCGGTTCGGAAGTGCGCAATGGCTGCCCTGAGGGATGCAGTTTATGCGCCAAAGCTTGCCCTACCGGCGCCATCATTGGACCGAGCAAGCTCGACCTTGATCGCTGCATCCTGTTCAACAACCAACGTTTTGCCCCCGGTGCGCAGGAAGATATCTGGATCGATATGGGCGAGCGTATACACGGATGCGATGTGTGTCAGGTGAAATGCCCGCGCAATCATAATGTGCTCAAGCGCGCAACCGAGAAGGATCCTTTTCTGGAAATTCTTGCCGAGGAATTCGACCTTGAGAGGATCCTTGTGTTGGATGAGGTGTACTACGAAAAAGTCGTGCGCCCCATCATGTACAACTACATCAAAGACATGGATATCTTTCGTCGCAATGCCGCCGTTGCGTTGGGTAATACGGGCGACCCTCGTCACCTTCCGGCGCTTCGCGAGGCGCAAGCTTGCATCGATAATCCTAATGTGCTGAAGGCTATCGATTGGGCCATTGCGCGACTCGAAAAGTAGTTCTGCGAATTAGAAAAGTTTCGGATATATACACGATGACCCGAAGACCATTGTCGCTTGTACAGCCCGCCATTAAAAGTCGAGTCAGGGGTATTTTGGCTCCTGTTTTTTGCAAAAACGATGTGCCGCAGAAAATGGTTTTCTCGCGAAACACTGCATTTTGTTACAAAACGCTATAATGAATTCATGTATTTTGTCGCAAAACTAACCTTTAAAAGGATGCAAAATGCTCAAACGTAAGGTTTACCAGCAACTTATCGATTGGAAGTCAAGTCAGCAGCGAAAGCGCAAAGCGCTTCTAGTAACGGGAGCACGCCAGATAGGCAAGAGCTATATTATTCGCCATTTTGGCATGATGCAGTACAAGGCGCTAATCGAGATCAATCTGCTTGAAGACCGAGCCGCCCAACAATCGCTATCCCGCGCAACGGATACGCAGGATTTCATAAACCGTTTGATGCTTATTGCTCGTACCGAGCCTGTCGATGGCAGCACGCTTATATTCATCGACGAGATCCAAGAATCGCCCGATATCATGACATATGCGAAATTTCTAGTGGAAGACGGTCGCTTCGATTACGCATTCTCAGGATCTATGCTGGGAGCCGCGTTTAAGGGGGTTAGATCGTTTCCCGTCGGATTTGTTACCGAGATAGAGATGCGTCCGCTCGACTTCGAGGAATTCTGCTGGGCTACCCTTCCCACTACCTCGCCGCTCGATGCGACCCGTCAAGCCTTCTTGGACCAAAAGCCGCTGGAAAAATATATCCACGATACATTGATTGCCGCTTTCCGTTCGTATGTAATTGTGGGCGGGATGCCCGAGATCGTACAGCAGTTTGCAGATGTGGGAACATTGGAGCACATACGTCCGCTACAGCTCGAACTCAATCGCCAGTACGCCTATGATATCTCACAGTACGCCGGACGCCGCGCCTTGCAAGTTCAGGCAATATTCGACGAATTGCCGGTGCAGCTTGAAGAGACGAATGTGAAGTTTGCTGTAACCTCGCTTGACAAAACCGCCCGCTATGATCGCTTCGAGCAGGACTTTATCTGGATTACCCGTGCGGGGGTTGGGCTGAAAGTCAACCGTGTAACCGAGCCGCGTCCGCCGCTTCGTCGCACGCAAAAAGCATCCAACTTCAAGCTTTACCAATCCGACACGGGCATGCTTGTTGCGCGCTTTTCGCAAAGCCTAGCACGTGCGATCTATGAGGATAGTCGCACCGTGAACATGGGAGGCGTGTTTGAGAACGTTATCGCGCAGGAGCTGGTGGCTGCGCAGTTCGAGCCGTACTACTTTATGTCACGCAAGGCAGGCGAGGTCGATTTCCTGATAGAGGGCGAGAATGGCATCGTTGCGCTTGAGGTGAAGTCAGGGCGCGACTACCTTACACACGCGTCATTGGCGAAAGCGATGCATGCGCCCGGATATGAGATCGACCGCGGAATCGTGTTGTGTCGATCGAACTTTGAGGTGCGCGACGGCATACTCTATGCTCCGTGGTATGCTTCGATCTGCTTCTCTCAACTCTAGCAGAAAGCAAGCAGCATCACGAAAAAGGCAGCGTTCATCAGCCCGAATAGACGAAGGAAGTGTCCCATCGTAGGCGCGTCGTCAGCGCGAAGGTGGGGAAACACCTTGCGCGCTAGGGAAAAATACCGTATAGCTATGAGGCTAGCTAGCGACCCTACGAACGTCCCGGCGCCGCCGATATTCACGCCCACGAGCAGCGGCTGCCATGCTTCCGTGAAATGGGACAGCACCACGGCTGCTGGGACGTTGCTTATCACCTGACTGGTGCAGGCAGAGACGAGCAAACCCCATCGATCCATCAGCGGACCGAGGAAATCACCCATGGCTGGCAAGCGCGACATATTTCCCGCAAAAACGAAGAAGCACATGAATGTGGCGAGTAGCGCATAATCTACTTCGACCAAGGCCTTGCGGTCGGCAATGGCGAGTGCGCTTGCAATCACAACAACGGCTGCGGCTGTGGGCACGATGCGGAATACAGCCATCAGGGTGACGACAAAGAGGAACCCGTAGGTCGAAAGGCGCCGCCGGTCAATTGACATTTGAGGGGAGAAAGGTTTTGTGGCTGGCGCTTGCGGCTCTTTCTTATTTCGGTTTCCTGTGGCTGTTTTGCCAGTTGCGAGTATAGTAGCGGCAATCACTCCAGCGAGTGAGAGCAGGAAAGGTGGAATCATTGTTGTTAGAAACTCGACCAACCCTAGATGGAAGTGCGAGTAGATGTATAGGTTTTGCGGGTTGCCGAACGGCGTCACCATTCCACACAGGTTGGCTGCTAGGGCTTGCAGCGCAAACACTGCGGGAACTAGCCGCGTCTGGTTGAGCTCTACCAACACTGACGCGGACAGCGGCAGCATAATAACTAGGGCAACGTCGTTGGTGAAAGCCATAGAAAAGGCTGCCGTGATGAGGACGATAGTAAGTGCTAGCGTCCGAGGGCTGCTCTGACGGGCTATAGCCATACGCGCTATGCGATCGAATGTCCCAATACGGCGCAGCGCGTTTGCCATAGCTAGCACGCAGAACAAACACCCTATGGTCTTCCAGTCGAAATACCCAAGGTAAGCCTCGTCGGGCGGTACCGCAAGCATGGATGTCAGCGCCGCCAACGCCGCAGCTGCTAGCATCCAATGCTCTCGAATGAAGTAAACCATGTTTGGGGTATGCCTCCGATTCACCGTTTGCCTTCGATGGGTTCAGCGTGCTGTTTATTGGTGCATGCTTGTGCGCTGCGCGCCGGGACATTTTACATCTTCGGCATTGTTTCAATACAGCTATCCAACCATCTAACAAATACAGAAATATCGGAATAGTAGTTAGGATAAGCTCGTCGCAAGTCTTCTAATGAACCAGCTCGGGCTAATAAATAAACTAGACCATCTTGTGCGCTGCTTTCTAGTTCGGTATATCTGGCAGCAGCATCATCTTCTTGATCACTTGGAAAAATCTCTAGGTTGATTTGCTGTACACCAACATCAACTGTAATTAGACAGCTATCTGATCTATTAATATCGCTCTTACTGTTATATACAACGTACATGGAATTCATAACTTCGCGTAATGAAGCAAGTATATTAAGCTTTTTATCTAGTTGTCTCAATTCATCTATAGATTCGTTTCTGTTGATAACAGCATCGTTCATAATTGCAGAAACAAGTTGGAAATAGCGTTTTTGCTCATTAGATCCGCTGCCGAATTTAAGATTAGCGTTGGATATCATGTCGTATATTTCGACGGCGGTTGCCCAATCGTGCTGCAGGAATGAACGAACCTGAACTTCTACATTAAGGTTTTCATAGCCGAAAGATTTGGCATCATGGCGACAGATCAGATGGATGCCGCGATAACCAGATGATTTTGGGTTAAGCATATAATCTTTGATGTCATAGTATTGTCCTGTTGCTTGGATTGCTTCAGAAATCTTGCGAACATCTTCCTCGTTTTTGACAATAAGTCTGCAGCCAGCTATATCTCGAAGTGTGCTTAAAGTGAAGTTGTATCTAGGTCGGCGCAGTTTATTGATAATTGTGTCAATACGCTTCATCCGACTAACCAATATAGTTGACTCATTTTGTCCGCAGACTTCTTCTAACATCGAAAGAGTTTTATGTAATGGTTCCATATGGGCAGCTCTCCAATGCCCGACCATTTGTAAAGCAGCATTCTTTTTGCGCTCAGAAAGAGAGCCGGCAGCTAGTGCCTCGCCAGCTCTTCTAATTTCTCTCTTGCTGTATCTACTCTTCATTTGGCTGGCATGCAATGGGATTTAGGCATATGGGCGATGTGTAGAAATCGAGCATTGCTTCTATTGTGATTTCATTATGGCATCGTTCATCAGGTTTATAACCTTTTCGCGCATTAGCCCAAGGCGCTTCTGAATGCGTCATCTCTCGAAGCTGTTCGCCAGAGTATCCTCCGAAGAGGTCAACTACTTTATCTGCCGCCAAACGTTGGGTGTTTGTCAGCGCGGATGTATGGTTCGACAGTATCAATTCTTCATGGCTAATCATATATTTGCCGGAGTGAACTCGAAATAAATCGGGGACAACGGGACCATTAGCCCATGCCTCTATACGGTTCTCAAATAGAGGAACTCCATTCATAATTAAGTATCGAACTTGCGTATAGTAAATTAATTTTTGGAGTTTCATGGTAGTGACATTACCGATTCGCTCTAAAATGTATGCAGCAACATCGATTACATTTGCCATGTTCACTCCTTTCTCTGTGTGAAAAAATATCTTACCTTTGTCAAATACTCCTACGCAATAGCCATTCAAAAAGAACTTGACAAACGCTATTAATGGTGCTTGATGTTTGATAATTGCAAGCTATGAGCTTGCTTGTCCACTTCATCTTGAATTTGGTTGCGGCAAAGAGGAATAGAAATGAAAAAAGACCTTGGAAGCGCAGGAGAGTTGTTTTCGCAATCGGTGTTTATTACGGGCAACTACAATGTAAAAGTTTCGGCTTTCTAATAGCTTCAAAACTATGTATGTCTTTCTCCTTTCGGTAAAGATAAAGACAATGGGTTAAAATAGGCATTACTCTGTCCGTTGGATTTTGGTAAATGGAAGTGCAAGATTTGAAGTGCTGGTCTTTCGCGCCTAAACTTGAAAGTTCAAGTCTCGCACATCCGCCACTGAATTGACTGTCAAGAGGTTTGCGCTTCTGGCATTTTGATAGTAGGAGTATTTATGTCAAATAACCCGCGTGCAAATCGCGATAATGCGAGACGTACAGCTACAGGTCGTCCTTATAGAGATTCATCTTCTACATCGCGTCCAAAGGTAAATTCCCGACCAGCCAGTTCAAGATCAACTAGTTCTAATGGGGCTGCGAATAGGTCTGCGAATAGGTCTGCGAATAGGACCACGAATAGGGCTGCTCAAAGTTCATCTGCACGCTATGGTCGCGTTGATGCAGCTAGCAGACAATCGCCCATTCGCACAAATCCGCGCTATGCCAACACTCGCGCAAATACTTACAATTCAAGTCGCATTCCGGAAATGCCTCCAAAAAAGCGCATGGGTAAAGGCAAGAAAATAGCCATTGTGGTGGTTGCCGTTGTACTTGTACTAGGGCTTTGCTGCGGTGGAGTTGCTTTTGCTGCGGCAGGTCAAGCAACCGAGCTGAAACAAAAAGCATCGCAGGCAATGACGGATATAAATTCTGTTATGGACAGCGTGAAAGCTCAGGAATATACGGCGGCTGTAAATTCTGCGATAGATGCTAAAAACACAGCTGACGATATTCAAGAGCAACTAAGCAATCCTATATGGAGTGCCGTTTCCATTCTTCCTGTGGTTGGCGAAGACATTCGTAATGTGCGCGTGGCTGTTAGTGCGTTGCAAATAGCCACAAACGATGCGCTTATTCCACTAACTTCTGCTTTGCAGGCAACACCGCTAAGCGCACTAATAGGCGCAGATGGCGCAATAAATATAGATGCTATGAATACACTTCTCGATTCTGTGGAAGCAGCTGCGCCTTCAATGCAGAAATGTACAGATATGATAGAAGGGCTTCCCGATTTCCATTTGTCGCAAATACAGAATAGTTTTGGAGGGGCGAAAGAAAAAATTGCTCCGCTGAACGACAAGTTCCAGCAACTTAGTTCGCTGGCTCCAATTATAGGCATGCTGCTAGGTTCAGAAGGCGACCGTTCGTATATGATAGCCGCTCAGAATTCTGCAGAATTGCGTGCGGCTGGTGGTTTCCCCGGCTCTATTGGCTTTATGTCAATTAAAAACGGTCTTATTTCTATGGAAGATTTCACGAATGTATACGACGCGCTTCCAGAATCTGCTATGCCCGCAAATGCAAATATTACCGATGTAGAGCGCCGCTTGTTTGACGACGAGAAAAATCACCTTAAGCGCACGAACGACTTAGGAGCTATTCCCGACTTCGAGCGTGTGGCATCTATTTGGGCGCAAGTATATGCCGATCGCGGCGATCCGGTCGATGGCGTAATTTCGATAACTCCTAGCGTTGTTCAAGATGTGCTGGCAATATCGGGTGCTATTACGCTGTCTGACGGCACCATGCTAGATGGCACAAATGCAACGAAGGTGCTAGAACACGACCTTTATTGGAAATATCTGGGAACCGATGAAGAAGCGGCTAAAAATGCTGAATTGATTGACTTGCTCTTTGCGGAAGCCGCCGCAAAAGCCATGTCTAATCTTTTTGCAAACTTAGGATCGGGTGGTTTGACCGAACTTGCAAAAGTAATTTTTGCCGATATGGAAACGCGCGAATTTATGGTTTGGTTAACCGACGAGGCTGAACAGGCACAACTTAGCGTGCTTAATTGTTCTGGCAGTATTGGTGGCAGTGTTCAAGCGCCAGAATTGGGGATATACACATCAATAATGACACCGTCTAAACTTGGATGGTATTTAGATATCGACACCGAACTTGCGTCTCCCGTAACAAATGCGGATGGTACCGTAACTTATTCAGCTACCACCACGGTAACAAATAGCCTAACTGAGCAAGAGTGCAAGAAAGGCAGCAACTACATCATAGGTCGCGATACCTATTATCCGTGGGCGGAAGGCGATATACATCCTTGGGTTTACTTTGTGGCTCCCAGTGGTGGTTCTATAACCGATTTGCAAGACGATGCCGGAGCAACCATCATTTCCGACACGTACAACGACGTGCAAGTAATAAGAGCTATATCTAAGCTAAATGTGGGCAAAAGCGCTACGTATACTTACAAAGTTACTATAGCGCCCGGTGCCGAAAGCGAGCTTTCTGTTACCGGCACGCCGCTTCTTACTGAATATAGATTAGCAGGGTAGATTTTTCGTGTGCGAATGGCTAAAACTACTTAGGGTAAAGCACTGGCTAAAGAATCTGCTGGTGCTTTTTCCTTTGTTGTTTTCGGGTCGTGCGGTACAACCAGACGCTTTAATACAGGGAATAGTTGCATTTCTTGCGTTTTGCTTTATGGCATCTGCAATATATGTTGTAAATGATATTCGCGATGCGGAAAACGATCGCGCACACCCTACAAAATGCTTACGCCCTATTGCAAGCGGGGCTATTAGTACAGCACCAGCAATAGTTGTGGCGTGCGTTTTTGCGGTGTTGGCTGTGGTGCTTTGCATTCCTTGTGCCCAGCAAACGCCACTTGCAATTTTGTTTTTGATAGCATACGCAGTTTTGAATATAGCCTATAGCTTTGGGTGTAAAAATGTACCTATATTAGATATAGCTATGCTTTCAGTGGGCTTTCTGCTGCGTATTTTGTTCGGCAGCGCTTTTTGCGGCATCGAAGTATCGTCTTGGTTATTCCTTACAGTGTTGTCGCTTTCGGTATTTTTATCTTTAGGTAAACGCCGCGGCGAAATAGAGCGTTTTGGAACATCTGCGCGCGCCTCGCTTATGCGCTACGACAAATCGTTCCTAGATAAGAACATGTATGTTTATCTAGGGCTTGGTCTTGTGTTTTATTCATTGTGGACTTTTCAAGGAATGGATGTTGCTTATCTCGGATACAGTATTGGTCAATTGGCGCTTGTGGCTGGAATCCCGTTAGCAATGTTTGCATGCATGCGTTATAGCTTTTGCATAGAGCGCACCGCATCCGATGGCGACCCAATCGGTGTGGTTTTGGGAGACAAGCCACTTCTTGTGCTAATGATTTTATGGGTTGTTGTTATGATTATTGGCGTGTATATGCCATAGACGCGCAGGAGCGCAGAATGCAAGTATTCGACTTTGACGGAACTATATATGATGGCGATTCAACGGTAGATTTCTATAAGTTTGCGCTGCGGAAATGTCCAGCATGCGCCTTTGCGCTGCCCACTCAGGCAGCGGCGGCTACTTTATATATAACAAAGCGCATATCGCTAGACCAATTTAAAGGGCGTTTCTACACATTTCTTCAACGGATAGATAATACAGATGCGCTTGTTGCGCAATTTTGGGATTCTCATTGGCACAAAATAAAAAAGGAAGTAGCCAGCCTTATAAAGCCGGGAGATATGGTTGCTTCGGCTTCACCAGAATTTTTGCTGCGCCCTGCCTGCAAGCGTTTAGGTGTGGGTCTTATAGCATCAAAAGTAGATTCAAATACGGGCAAATTATTAGGTCCGAATTGTCGCGACAAGCAAAAAGCACAGCGTCTTCGTGAAGCTGGGCTTGAAGGCAAAATAGAAGTTTTCTACACCGATTCTTCTGCAGATGAAGCATGTATTGCAATGTCTGATAGGGGAGTTCTTGTGTGCGGGCGCAAACTTAGCGACTATTCGCTTTCGTCTTCTTGAGAGCCGTCTTCTATAGGCTTCATGGTGCGAGGATTGTAGTGGTGCAACAGCACAGGGTCTAGTAAATGTAGCTTCATTATGAAGAAAATTGTAACTGCTGCAGCTAATACTATAACAGCTGCTCTGAAAAGTCCGTCTGTTTCTGCAATCATAATGCTGCATATAGCCAAAAGCGCTGTCCATCCCCACATTATTAATACTGTTTTCCGCTGACTAAAACCGGCGCTTAGCAGTCTGTGGTGAATATGCCCGCGGTCGGGTGCGTCTATCGGTTGATGCGCTCGTACTCGGCGAATTATTGCCATCGCCGTGTCTATAACAGGAACGCCCGCCGCCATTATGGGCACCATAAGCGATATGAACAGCGTTGAACGTGCAACAGCTAAAAGCGACACAATACCAAGAGTTAGCCCTAAAAGCAGGCTTCCAGAATCGCCCATGAAAATTGAAGCTGGGTTAAAGTTGTAGCGCAGAAACCCTATGCATACTCCAATTATTATGATTGCCAGTATCGCGGCATCTAGGCGGTGGGCCAGTACAGCAAACGTAAATATTGTGGCTGCCGATATGGCACTAATTCCTGAAGCCAGTCCGTCTAGACCGTCAATAAGATTAATAATATTGGCGAACGCCACTAAATAAAAGACGGTTATAGGGTAAGAAAACAATCCAAAATTTATGAATGCGCCTTCAATAAAAGGATTTTGTATATTCGACAGCAAAAGCCCCGACGCACTTACTAAGCATGCCGAAATAATTTGCCCAACTAGTTTCACCTTAGCCGATAGGTTTTTTATATCATCCACCAGACCAACTGTGAACATAAATATTACGCCGGCGCATAGCAGCCAGTAGTTAATATCGAATCCAAGATAGGAATAAAATGGGTCTATCCAGCCGAAAAACTCTGTACCTATTTTCAGCACCGCTATACTAACTATCATACCGATGAATATAGCTACGCCGCCCATGCGGGGAATGGGTTTAGTATTGATTCGTCGTTGGTCTGGATAATCTATCGCATTTGTTATGAAAGCGATGCGCTTAGCTAAAGGCGTGCATGCTATTGTGGCCGCGATAGCGACGGCAAGTAAAATGCCGCATTCCAGCCAATTCATCAGCTATGCCGTATTCCCTTCCTCAGCGCTTTTCGCACATGATTAAGACAGTAATGTTTAAGATTATACCCTTAGAGTTAGGCTTCTGTATGCGGGAGTGAACACACTTTGCTATATGGATGCCATTGCGCATCATGTTTTATCGCGCGCGAATCGCGCATGCCTCGGCGAAGTTCACGCAGACTGCTTCGTTTGTCAGCAGTACTGCCGCTGACAAACAAGCGAACTAGCTCTTTTGCGAGTGTATAAGCTGTACCTAGCTTAAAAAATAGCGGGTTGTATTGTCTGTACAATTTCAAGTAATTAGCCATATATCCGCGGTTTCTCATAATGTAATAACGCGACATATCAGATGCAGGGGTTAGCTTACGTGCGCTGCCTACGCGCATAGTTTGCATTGTGCGGGTACGAATAAGGGTGTAATCGTTTATGAAAAGCATTTTTGTATACTGCGAAAGCACGTATCCATAAATAGTGTCGTCGGCATATATAAAGAAGCGCGCATCGGGCAGACCAGCCTCTTCTACTGCGCGCCTGTGCACTAATCCACCTTCAAAACATAAGCAATTTATGGGTGTGCTTGGCTGGGATTGTACGTGCTTAGCGCTGGCTAGTGGGTTTTGCATCCCAAATTTAGTAGAGAATTTGTATTGCCAGTAGAAAAACGAACTGTCGTAGTTGCGCCTAGCAGGTTGAAAAGCGCCTACGGTTTGGCTAATTGGAATGCCGTTTGCTAAATCGGTATCGGTTTTTAAGGTCCACTTCGCCAACTCTTCAATGGCGTTTGGTAAAACGGCTACATCGTCGTCCATAAGCCAAAACCACTTGTGCCCCATTTGATAAGCCTCGGCTACTCCGCGCGAAAAACCACCTGCTCCACCGGTGTTGTTTTCCATAGCTACATAGCGCTCTACGCTAAACTGTGCGGCTATTGCCTCTGTTTCACTTGATTTTTCGTTATCTACCACCACTATGGCAGCAGGTCCTACTTCCAATTCGCGAATGCTTTGAAGAAGACCGCGCAAGAGTTCTTGCCGTTTATAGGTGGTTATGACTATTGCTATATCGGGGATGTATGCCTGCAAGGGTAATTCCTAGTCGGTTTGTTTTTTGTAATTGTAAACAATCATAATTGTAATGTCTGTTGCTTATGGCTGCATCTAAATCTGAAAAGTAATTCGGGGGCGTGGACGTTTTCGTAGTTTTTGCAAATAACCAGCTAATTACCTGCCATGGTCTATAATGGCATCTTAAAAATTCGCATCTTAAAATTAAAACAGGAGCAAATTGCTAATGTCTATTTATGGTTCGAATAACAATAACAGATCTAATCAACAGTATCAGATAAGGCAGGCAGCAGGGTCTGCTGGTCAATATGCCCGTGATGCGCAAGCGTATCATCAGGCATCGCGTATGGCGCATAGGGGCAAGCGTATTGCTATTGCTGTTGTGGCAGCTTTTCTTGTGGTTTTGTTGGGTGGAGGTACAGCTTTTGCGCTTTACATGAATCACATTAACAACCAGCTTACCCGCGGTGATAAAACAGATGAAGAACTGCTCAACATTGATGATGCGCTGGGATATGGCACATCGCTGGATAAGCCATTTAATATGTTGCTAATCGGTTCTGATAGTCGCGAAGGGAATTCCAGTATGGGCTCGCGTAGCGATACTAATATCGTTGTGCGTGTCGATCCGGAAAATAAGCAACTTACAATGGTTTCTATTCCGCGCGATACGAAAATTGAACTTAAAGGTCATGGCACTCAAAAATTTAACGCTGCTTATGCCTTTGGTGGTGCGGCTGCTTGTATAGATGCCGCAGAAAAGCTGCTTGATATAGAAATATCTCATTATGCTGAAGTGAACTTCAAGAATATGGCTGGGCTGGTGGATGCGGTTGGTGGTATTACCGTAGAAAATGAATCGCGCATTGATAACCATAAATGCGACGATGGCGATGGCAAGCACTACATCATAGAAAAAGGCACGCAGCACCTAAACGGGGGCGAAGCTCTTACATTTGCCCGTAACCGCGATTATCCCGATGGCGATTTCACACGTCAAAAGCATCAGCGTGCAGTAATTCAGGCTGTTATTGATGAAGTGCTAAAGACTTCAATTACTGGTATTCCCGGCGTTATAGATGCGGCATCAAAATGCGTTACAACCGATTTGGATGTTTTAGATGTTATTGGGCTTGCACAGATGTTTGCCGAATCCGGAGACATTACTATTTATTCAGCTATGCTTCCGTCCTACACGCAGACCATCAATGGCATTTCTTTTGTTATAAACGATGCTGAAAAGACGAAAGAAATGATGAAAATTGTCAACGAAGGCGGCGATCCGAGCGAAGTAGTATCCACTATGACCGCCTCTGACACAACTTCTTCCGATTTAGACACTTCGAAAGTGCTTTTGTTTGAAGACGATGATGAAGTAGCTTCAGGCAAGATGAAAAAGAACACAAAGAACAACGCATCTAATAGCACTTCTAAGAGCTCTAACAGTGGTTCAGCAAGCACCTTGGCAGGTTCTGGTACCGCTTCAGAAACCAGTTCCGGTAGTGGCGGCAACAATACCACCACTACCGATACTTCCACCGGTTCAGGTTCTAATGCGTCAGAATCGGCAGAATAGTTAATAGGCTACAATTCGTCGTCTGCCCATTTGGTTAGTCCGGCTATAACTTTGTCGTGCGCTGCCTTTACATCGCTTAGCATTTCCTCGGCAGCCTGATATTCGCCTTCGCGAAGTGCCTCAGATTCAGATGCTGAAATTTCGTACAACTCGTTAAACGAAAGATTGCCAGACGCGCCCTTTAAGGTATGTGCTGCTGTATATGCTGCATCGAAGTCTTGAATTTCCATGGCGGCTTGCAAATCGGCCATACATTCGTTGTCCAAATACTTCATCGCTAGTTTCTTATATAAATCAGCGTTGTTGCCCATGCGATCCATTGCATCGTTGTAGTCAATGCCGTATGCAAGAAGTTTATTGTTAAGCATTTCGCTCATTCCTCCTCTAATTAAAAGTCTATATGTAAAAGTCTAATCATATTGCGCAGTTAAACCCCGACATTGTTAAACGTGTTACCATTTTGAATTATTACTAAGCATTCGTTTTTGTGCGCAGCGCGTACTAAGCATTCGTTTTTGTGCGCAGCGCGAAAACTTTGCCGTAAAACCGCGCCTTTCGGCAATGCCTAAATGCGTAAGTACGTATTCGTCCATATACTGAAAGCAAACCAAACAGGCGCATCTTCGCCAATAATTAGGAGCAATCTTATGCAAGTAGAACTTCTGTATCATACCCCCGATCCGCAACGTGCTATAGCTACAGCCGCTAGACTATGCTATGCGCCAGTAGGTGCTGCTGAATTGATGGAAACTATGCCGGAAGATCGGGTCAAATCGGTACTTACAACCATAATGGAAAGCGGGCATTTCTCAACGCTTGAACACGCTAGTTTTACGTTTGCGATAGATGGCGTGTCGCGCGCTTTAACCCATCAACTGGTAAGGCATCGCTTGGCTAGTTTTAACCAGCAATCGCAGCGCTATGTGAAATTCAAAGATGGTTTGTCGCGCATAAAGCCACAAAGTGTTGCCGATGTGCCAGAGGCAGATGAGCTGTTTGAAAATGTTATGGAAGTGGTAGTAGATGCGTATTCTCGCATGTTAGAGCTTGGCATTCCCGCCGAAGATGCGCGGTTCATATTGCCCAATGCGGTAGAGACAAAAATTGTAGTTACTATGAATGCGCGCGAACTTCTGCATTTTTTTGAGCTGCGTTGCTGCAATCGTGCTCAGTGGGAAATAAGAGAGCTAGCGCATAAGATGTTGCAGTTGGTTAAACCTGTGGCACCGTTTATTTTTATGGATGCGGGCGCTCCGTGTGTTCGCAGCGGTTGTGTTGAAGGAAAGATGTCTTGTGGAGATCCGTATCCTCGCATAAAACGCGATTAAAATACCTAAAAACACATTCAGACAACGAAAAGTGGTTGATAGTAAAGTGACTGAGAATAAAAAGAAAAACAGCGATTTGAAGCGCGCATTTGCTGAAGACGGCGAACTGAAGACCCATGTGGGGGGTCAAGCTTTGCTTGAAGGCATAATGATGCGTGGTAAATACAATTGGGCAGTAGCCGTGCGAGAGCCAGACGGCAATATTTATCTTGAAGAGCACGACTTAGCTTCTGGAAAAGAAAAGCACAAATGGTTGCGCTGGCCGCTTGTACGTGGTTGTACGGCGCTAGTAGAGTCGTTGGGTTTAGGGTTTAAGGCGCTAGAAATTGCAGCTGAGCACGCATTTGGCGATGAAGATGCCGAAGAAGAAAAGCGTACGCAGGCAAATGAAATGGTTGATTCACTAGAGTCTCAGTTTGAACCGGAATCTACTGCGTTGGGTGCATCGGAAGTTGTTGCTGCTGAATTGGAGGCAAAAACTGCATCCAATAAAGATGCAGAATCAAGCGATGCACGCCCAGATTCACAAGATGGCATCGGCAAAGGCGCTATGACTTTCTCGATGATACTTGGTGTTGTGTTGGGCGTGGTGTTATTTATAGTAGCTCCGGCGGCTATAACAAATCTTATAGTGGGTGAATACGATAGCAACACCGTACTTTGGAACATAGTTGACGGTGTATTGCGCGTTGCTGTGTTTATTTTCTACATATGGCTGATTGGGCGCATGGAAGACATTAGACGCATGTTTATGTATCACGGAGCCGAGCATAAAACTATTCATTGCTACGAACATGGGCTTGCCCTAACGCCTGAAAACGCGCGGTCGTTTCCGCGGTTGCATGTACGTTGCGGTACGGCATTTCTGATAATGGTGCTAATAATTGCAATTATTGTGTACACCATAGTGCCCGTTAATGCTCTAATTAGTGCGTGGGGTATACCCGATGGGTTGCCGAAATTGGCGCTTGTTATAGCGGTTCGCATACTATTTTTGCCAGTAATAGCGGGCATATCTTACGAAATAACAGTGAAATGGGCCGGATCGCACCCAGATAATCCTTTGGTGAAGGTAATTCTGTGGCCCGGCATGCAGATGCAGTACTTAACAACTAACGAGCCAGACGATTCGCAGATAGAATGCGCTATTTTGGCTATGCAGCGGGTGTTAGAGCGCGAAACGGCAGAAGCGGAAGCAGAAGCGAAAGCGGAAGCAGAAGCAGCCGCCGCCTCGGGTACTAAAACTCCAGCAGCGGCGCAAGCATCGTAGCTTACAAATATCCTAAATAGCCAATGTAGTCTTGCGCGGAAGCGGGCACTTCAAGCGTTACTTCGCCAGCGCCTGTATCTACTGTGACAACTGACGGATCATCGTATGTAGTTACAGTAGCGGACACGCCATCATAGGTCATACTGGTAGTTCCTGTGGCTGTTGCGTCAGCTGGCAGGTTTGTTACTTGCCAGCTTTCAATATTCAAATTGTCTATCATGCTATTTACGCTAGACACCGGCAGTCCGGTTTTTTCAGCAATTTTGCTCGCATTGCTGCGCAGCGCTGAATCGACTTTGCTCTTTATGCCCGATGCATCTAGTGCTGTATTGGCAGCTTTATTTGCTACGCCAGATATAGGAGTTTCTATGCCGGCTTTCTCCAGCAAAATGCCGCCGCCTAAAACCAGCACTACCGCTATAACTAATACTGCCAATAATTTCAGAACTTTTTTCATGTGCGTTTGTCCTCATGTATTGTAAAGTGGTCATTCGCATGTAAACCAAGTTTAGCAACAACGACACAATCGACAAAATTGTGTATGCTTATCATCCGATAAGTTAGTGATTATACCTAAGGAAGCATATGAAGCTCATAATCACAGAAAAAAACGATGCAGCGCAACAGATTGCACGCCTGCTTTCAAATAAAGCACCGAAACAGGAAAAAGTGTACAACACCCCTGTATATCGTTTCGAATCGGGCGGAGAAGAATGCGTAACCATAGGTTTGCGCGGGCATATTCTAGAGCCCGACTTCACGCCACAGTTGGTATACAAAAAGAAAGGCGGATGGCAGGGCATTACTGCTGAAGGCGAAGCGGTGCCCGCCGAAATTCCCGACAGTCTTCCCAAGCCGCCATTTAAAAAGAAGAAACCGTTTTCTGTAGATGGCGTAGATCTGAAAGGCTGGAAGATGGAGGCGTTACCTTACTTGGCTTACGCGCCCATAGAAAAGCTGCCGAAAGAGAAAGACATAATCCGTTCGCTGAAGAATTTGGCGAAAAAGGCTGACGAGATAGTAATTGCTACCGACTTCGATCGCGAAGGTGAGCTTATTGGCTCTGACGCGCTTTATTGTTGTAGGGAAGTTAATAAGACATCTCCTGCGCTGCGCGCTAGGTATTCGTCGTTTACACGTCCTGAAATAGAAGGCGCTTTTTCAAATTTGGTAGACATAGATACCGCTCTTGCCGATGCTGGGGCAACGCGGCAAGATATCGATCTTATTTGGGGTGCTGCGCTTACTCGCTATTTAACTATAGTGAAATTTGCGGGTTACGGAAACGTGCGCTCGTCCGGGCGCGTGCAAACGCCTACACTGGCGCTTATTGTTACGCGCGAGAAAGAGCGCATGGTTTTTGTTCCGGAAGACTACTGGGTAATTAAGGGCTTTTTCGATGCTACGGCGCAAACAGGACCAACCGATGCGCAAGACGAATTTGAGGCACCGCATGCCACAGCCCGCTTCAAAAACGAAGAAGAAGCCAATGCGGTAATGGCTGCAGTAGATGGCGCTAAAAGTGCCATTGTTAGCAATGTCGAGAAGAAAAAACGCACGCAGGCTGCACCGGCACCGTTTAACACCACGTCGTTAATGGCTGCCGCTGCAAGCGAGGGAATATCGCCCGCGCGCACGATGCGCATGGCAGAAAGCCTATATATGGATGGCTATATTTCGTATCCTCGCGTCGATAATACGGTGTATCCATCCACATTAGACCTTGCGGAAGTAGTGCAGGCGCTGCAGAAGAACCCGGCATATGCGCCGTATTGTCAGAAGTTGCTGGCAAAGGGTAAGCTTGTTGCTACGCGCGGCAAGAAAGAAACTACAGACCATCCGCCAATTTATCCTACAAAAGGAGCCACGCCAGACGATTTGAAGCCAGCTGAATACAAGCTATACAATCTAATAGCTAGGCGCTTTTTGGCTACTTTGTCCGAGGGCGCTGTTGTTGAAGGCACCAAAGTAGTGTTAGATGTGCGCAACCAGCAATTTGTTGCCAAGGGAGATGTTTTGGTGAAAGCTGGTTTTCGCGAAATATATCCGTATGGCTTGAAGAAAGACGAGCAACTTCCCGCCATGGATGCGGGGCAAACTATTGCGTTTAATGGTGCCAGCATAAAGCAAGACCAGACAAAACCGCCAGCTAGGTATAGCCAAGGCAAGCTTATTCAGGAAATGGAAAAGCTGGGGTTGGGCACAAAATCTACTCGCCATTCAATAATAGAGCGTCTTTATAACGTGAAATATATAATGAACGACCCAATAGAGCCCTCGCAGCTAGGAATAGCGGTAATTGATGCGCTAGATCGCTTTGCGCCGCACATTACGCATCCTGAAATGACGGCTGAACTGGAAGCCGAGATGGACCACATTGCGGAAAGCAAACAGACAAAAGCTGAAGTTGTTATGGAATCTCGTAATTTGCTGGCGCACGAATTGGCGGGGTTGATGCCTCATTCCGACGAGGTTGCCGAAGCGCTAAAAGATGCGGTGGCAGCCGATGCATATGTTGGGAAATGCCCCAAATGCGGAAACGATTTGCAGATAAGGGCATCCAGCAAGACCAAGAGTATGTTTATTGGTTGTGCCGGTTGGCCCGATTGCGATGTAACGTATCCGTTGCCTAAGGGCAAAATAGAATCCGTAGAGGAAGTTTGCCCTACTTGCGGTATGCCTCAGGTGAAAGTAACAGCATTTCGATCGAAGCCGCGCATTGTGTGTATTAATCCACAGTGTGCAACAAACCAAGAGCCAGAGCTTGTGGTGGGCAAGTGTCCGGTATGCAAGGAAAAAGGCATAGATTCAAATATGATAGCGCGGCGTAATCCAAAAACGCTTAAGCGCTCTGTTACTTGCGAAAACTTTGATGAATGCAACACGCGCTATCCGCTTCCGCAATATGGCGATCTTATGGCTACAGAAGATGTATGTGAACATTGCGCAGCGCCAATGGTTGTGGTGAAAACTGCGCGCGGTCCATGGAAACTGTGTCCAAACTTCGATTGTCCGGCTAAAGATGAAGAAGCCGCCAAGAAGCCTATGCGCAAAACCAAGAAATAGAAACATACATAAATGCAGTCTTGTCTTTCTGTTTATTGAACGCCATATGCATGGCGAATGAAGCAGGAATTTCTGGGTGTATATTTTCGCGTTTGGCATAATATGTAAATATGTATTTACACTGGGATGTGTTGTTCAGGCTGCTAAATAGTGGCTCGGGAACCGCAAACCACAATATTTGGAAATCTCGGTTGACAAAAGTGCGCGCGGGGGTTTAGAGTCTTAGCTGCATGTGAATGTGCATCTTTCAAAAAATGTAAATCTAATGAAAGGTATGAGGGATGAAAAAGAAGATAACAGCTTCTGTTGTCGCCTTTGCTCTTGCTCTGGCTATGCCTACTGCGGCATTTGCTGCTCAGAGCATTAAAGCCCCTGTGGTAGATGGCAAGGCTACTGTTGAGTTTAAAGATGATACCAATGCTAAGGGTCTAGAAATAACAAATGTCAAGGGCGACATTACGGTTAAGACTTTTGATGATGAGTTCTATGGTGGCAGTTATGGCGCTGCCGCTTGGGATGTTGTAGATTCTGTTCTTGCCGCAGATCCTAATAACACCACTATCAAAGCTGCTGTTCAGGATTATAATGCCCAGTGTAGCAAGATTGAGCAAGACGGTGGTACCTGCATCACTGCTTTTGTAATCAACGGTGAAGTTGAGAAAGACAAGACTGCTACTGTTAGCGTTTACCTGAACGAATACTATGGTGGCAAGACCGTTACTTATGTAATCCTGCATGAGGATGGCAAAATCCAGAAGAAGACTGTTAAGGTCAATGCTGATGGCACCGTTAACATCAATGTGGATCAGTTCTCTGCATTCTCGTTCTTCCTGACCGAGGGTCTAGAGGGCTATGAGGCAGTGCCGCAGGATGGCGCTGTTTCTCCGAAGACAGGTTGCTAATTTAAGTTTTAATAAGTTAGAAAGATGCATGATTTCGCGATTTCATGTGGAGAAGGGGTTGAGTTGGTCAGCCCCTTTTTCATTATGAATTTTTTGCATCGTCTAAGCCACCAGATGTTATATGCGCAATTCATTCATTAATATGAACGCATGAATAGCACATATAACATCTTAGTAAGGCATGTTTAGAGCAGGAAGGCAAGGAAATGTCAGCTTTATCTAAGGCAAATATAAAATTAAAGGTATTAATAGGTGCAGTTATTGCTTTAGTGTGCGCCTTGTCTATTACCTTTTTATCGGGTTGTGCAGGGCAGGCTAGCGAATCTGATTCTACAAATATTGATGGCGGCGCGCAGGAATCGGAATTTGATGCGGGAATAGAAAACCCGGTAAATTGGAACGAATGGCTAAACCGCAACGACAATATATATGCATGGATAGTTGTTGACGATACAAACGTGAACCTGCCTATCCTGCAACATCCTTCTCAAGACAATTTCTATCTTAAAATGAATGTTGATGGTTCGTCCGACAGACTTGGCGCTCTTTATTCGCAGGGTAAATTTAACTCTAAAGACTTAACTCAAGACCCTGTAACAGTTGTGTATGGACACACGTTTACCGATAATGAAGAAATGTTTACCACTCTGCATAAATTTGAGGATGCAAAATTCTTTGAAGAGCATCCAACATTTTATGTATACACTCCAACGCAGCGCTATACCTACGAGGTAGTGTCGGCTTTTGAAAACGACAACAAGCATATCCTTATGAAATACGATATGTCTAACATTGCTCAGCGTACCGATTTCTTTAATAAGGTTCAAAACCCCGATTCTATGAATAAACAGGTGCGTACTTTAGAGACTCCGCTCGATCCAGAGAAGGATAAATTGCTAGTTCTTAGCACCTGCACACAACCTGCTAACGATAATGCACGTTATTTAGTAACTGCAGTTCTTCGCAATGTTGAAGACACTAATACTCAAGAGATTAATATAGAAGAGCCCGAGGTTATAGAGGAAGAAACTTTACGCGAAGCAAATGCCTAAAGCTAACGGAAATAATAAGAGTAATAAGTCGCTGACTAGCCGCCGCAAAGAAGAGGCTATAGCGAAAGCGTGGGAGCGTGCTAAGGCTGATTCTTTGAAGTTCGACAAAATGGGTATAGAGAGTACCTCTATACCCAAAGAGTCGCCAAAAAAGGCAGTTAATAAGCCAGCGACTGCTACTCATGCCAAAAAGCAGAAACCTGCAGCGCAAAAACCTGCAGAGCATAAGCAAAAGTCTAATTTTGAGCAGAAGCCAAAGAATACCAATAAAGCAGCTTCTGTTAAGAGTGATAAGGTTGTAAAAGCTTCTGCTAAAACTGCGGGCATAGAGGAATTTCATCCATATAAACCAAATCCAGCTCCAAAAAATAAAAAAGCTGCAGATAAAACTAAAGCAATAAAGCCTGTTCAGGATATCAAGCCTAACAAAAATCTCAAGGAGCCAAAATCCGATTCTACGGCTGTTTTGCCTGTAATGGCTACAAAGCCTAAGAGTGCCAATAAAACACCGAATTCTAAGGCTGTAAATTCTAAGGTTTCGCAAAACGCTAAAAAGCCCAAGAAAAAGCGCTCTAAGAAACGCATAGCAGCCGTAATAGCTGCATGCTTCTGTGGTATTTTGCTCTGCGGTGTAGGGGCTGTAGCTTTGGCACTTAATATGGGTAAATCTAACCTTGTTGAGCAGGGTAATATAGACGTTAATGAAAATGCCGTATCGTATGATAACGGTCAGACTGTTGAATATAACGGTGTAACGTACAAGCGTAAGAACGACATGACATCCATTTTGTTGCTCGGGCACGATGGGCGCGATGGTAAGAATCTAAATGGACAAACCGACCTTATTATGGTTCTTGCTATCGACACTAATTCTGGCAAGATGGATATAATTTCAGTTCCGCGTGACACTATGGTAGATATTCAACGCAATTACAACAAGAGCGACGAGTATGCCGATACTGTCCGAATGCAAATAGCTACCGCATTTGCCTATGGGTCAGACTTTGAACATTCAGCAGAGAATGTGTGTAATACAGTTTCTAGTCTTATTTATAACATTCCTATGTCTTATTACTATGTTTTAAACGTTAATGGTGTGGCTCCTCTTACAGATGCGGTAGGGGGCGTTGAAGTTCAAGCTTTAATGGACGTTCCGCCTGCTGGCATAAAAGAAGGGCAGACATACAATCTTACTGGTAAGAAAGCATACTATTACGTTCAGTATAGAAATACCGGCATTAGCAACTCTGCTGTAGGTAGGCTTGATAGGCAAAAGCAATTCTTAAACGCTTATGCCAAGAAAGCATTTGATCAGGCTAAGGGAAATGTTGGTGTTTTGGTTGATGTATTCAATACTGTGTCTGAGTATTCAACAACCAACATAGGTATACCTGAATTTACTTATTTGGCTTCTACATTCCTTAATCATGGTATAGACGATTTTGAAATAACCACATTAGAGGGTGAGCGTAGCTACAACAGCTCAACCGGATATGAAGAGGTGGAACTCAATCGCGACTCCGTATATCAAACGGTCTTAGATGTATATTACGAGCCGCTAGAGGAAGCTCAGAAATCCGAAGCAGAAGCTGAAGCCAACAAAAGCATCGACCACGTAAGCGACACTTCGTTTTAAATCTCTGTTTTTTGTACGCCGAACGCTTATGTTTTCTGAAAGGGTTTAGGGAAAATACTAGCATCGCTCTGGGCACTTTGCGTATATCTTGTACGCAATATTCATCCTTGTGTTAATATAGTACAGATTGTGCGCTTGTAGCCATTCATACAGTCTGAAACGTAGCCGACTAGGGAGATATATATGGACGAAACCGGAGTATTGGGTCTTCTCGAAGAACTTTCTATCCTTCTTGAAGATTCGAAGGCGGTCTTCGGGAAGAGCAATATGCGCCAAGTAGATATTACTGCGGCGTTTGAGATTATGGACGAAATTCGCGACTTATTCCCAAGCGAATTCGCTCAGGCACGTCAGATTGTGCGCGAAAGACAGGCACTTCTCGATGATGCGGAAGCTGAGGCTAACAGGCTTATAGAAGATGCACGCAGTCAGGCTATGACCATAGCTAGCGAACAAGAGATAGTACGTATTTCTCAGCAGCAAGCTGAAACCATCATGGCTGATGCCCGCGAACTAGAGCGCGAAACACGCGCCGGCGCTGAAGATTATGCAGACGAAGTGTTCAGCCACGTTGAGCAAAGTTTAGACAACGTACTTGGGCAAGTTCGCCGCGTGCGTGACAGATTGAATCAGAACAGCACAGTTCCTCGCTAATTTTGAATTCTATTCCCATTCATATTCCTAAGGATCTTTTTGAACCGGCGGCTATTCGGCACTACGAGGCTGAATTGTCGCCGTTTTGTCTATCTGTCGGTATAGATGAATATTCATTTGACAAACCTCTGCATTGGCAGGTTGATATAACAAACACAGGTGGCGCGCTGTTGGTGGCTGGTACGGTAGAGGGCACGGCACGTGGTATATGTGCGCGCTGTTTAGAAGATGCTGTGTTTGATGTTGTAGGTGAAATAGAAGGGTACTTCTTAATACCCGGCGTTGAGGCTGACCTAGACGATATTGATGAGGATGAGTTTGACACATTACCTGCAGACGATGTGCTTGATATGGTACCGCTAATAGAGGCGGCGCTTATTTTAGAAATGCCTCTTGTGCCGGTGTGTACTGAAGACTGCAAAGGGCTTTGTGCAAAATGCGGCAAGAATCTAAACGAGGGTGAATGCGATTGTGTCTTCGAAGACGCGCTGCCACTCAATCCGTTTGCCGCCTTAAAAGATTTCAAGTTTGAATAGTTTGCCATCAGATATGCTTTCTTGTATGTAAAAACTGCAATTTGTGTGTTAAACTTTCCAAGTTTGCTTATATGCTTTGGTCGGAAACCAAGGTGCCCATAAGGAGATGACATGAGAAAAGATATCCATCCTGAATACATGGATTGCACTGTTAAGTGCAGCTGCGGTAACACTTTCACCACGCGCAGCACCAAGCCCGAACTTCGTTTGGACATTTGTAATGTATGCCACCCGTTCTACACTGGCACTCAAAAACTGATTGACTCTGGTGGACGTGTTCAGCGCTTTGCTGATCGCTTTGGTAATGCTACCGATTTGGTGGCGTCCCGCGAAGCTGCTCGCAAGGCAGAGCGTGCCGCTAAGGCTGCCGAGAAAGAAGCTGCTCGCAAGGCAGAGCGCGAGGCTAAGGCTAAAGTTAAGGGTGAGCGTGCTGCGAAGTATGCTGCCGAGGCTGAGAAAGCCGAAAAAGCAGCCGCAAAAGCTGAAAACAATGAAGCGCAGGCTGCTGCAGAAGCTGCTCCTGCTGCTGACGAAACCGCCGCACCTGAGGCTAGTGCTGCAACAGAAGAAACTGCTGAATAGCTTTTTCGCGCAATTCGCATTCGAAACCCGGTATCAACTTAGATGCCGGGTTTTTATTTTCTGCAAAGGCGATAATTAACGCAGACGAAACATGGTCGATATAAGGTATTCTTAAAAAGTCGGTGATGGGAGCCTAGTTTGGAATTCTTAGATATGGAAAACCTGAACCCAGAACAAGATTTTGTGCTAAAAACGGTAAAAAGTCGCGATGTCCATTTTGTACGCTGCTGGTTTTCTGATGCGCTTGGAAATATGAAATCCTTCGCTATGGTGCCCGGCGAATTGGAAAATGCATTTGCCAACGGAATGGGCTTCGATGGCAGTTGTATAGATGGTTTTTCGCGTACTCAGGGTTCGGATATGTTGGCATTTCCGCAAGCTTCAACTTTTCAAGTGTTGCCTTGGCGCCCTGAATCAAACGCTGTAGCTCGTATGTTTTGCAATATATGTACACCTGATGGCAAGCCTTTTGCGGGAGATCCTCGCAATATTTTGGTGCGCACAGTACAAAAAGCTGCCGATATGGGCTATATGGTAAACATCGGCTCCGATTTGGAGTTTTTCTACTTTAAGGATGCTGAAGATACGCAAATTTTAGATAGAGGCAGCTATTTCGACCTTACTTCGCTAGACTATGCAAGCGATTTGCGCCGCGATACGGTTCTTGCGCTGGAAAAAATGGGTATACCGGTGGAATATTCGCATCATGAAGTGGCACCATCGCAACATGAAATAGATCTGCGCTATTCCGATGCGCTGTCTATGGCTGATGCGGTTATGACGTATAAGCTTGTGGTAAAAGAAATTGCTCTAAAACATGGAGTTCACGCTTCTTTTATGCCTAAGCCTTTACAGGAATATCCCGGAAGCGCCATGCATGTGCACATAAGCCTTGTTGATGAAGACGGCAATAATGCTTTCTTTGACGAAGCTGACCCCATTGGTTATAACCTTTCTTCAACGGCAAAAAGCTTTATTGCTGGAATTTTGAAATACGCATCCGAGTTTTGTTTGGTTACAAATCAGTATGTGAATTCGTATAAAAGATTCTTTGGAGTGGGCAGCGCGCCTTCTGCGCTGGCTTGGGCGCGCGGTAATCGTTCGGCTTTGGTGCGAATACCCGGCTATCGTCCAAATTCTCAGGAATCGTGCCGTATAGAGGTTAGAAACCCCGATCCTGCATCAAATCCGTATCTGGCATTTTCTGCGCTTCTTAGCGCGGGGCTTGCGGGCATACGAGAAGGCTTAGAGCCTCCTGCGCCTGTAGAAATGTCAGATTTGGGAACAAGTAGTCGTGAAGAACTTTTGGCTGACGGAATAAGCAGCTTGCCTGAAACCTTGGGTCAAGCGGTAGATCTGTTCGCCAATAGCCAGCTTATGCGAGATACGCTTGGCGAACATACTCACAGCTATTTGGTGCGCACAAAGCGTGCCGAATGGGAGGCTTATCAAGGCGCAGTTTCGCCGTGGGAACTTAACAGGTTTTTGGCGGTGTTGTAAATGGCCAGCAAAAAGGTCATATTCATAGCCGATTCTTTGGATAGTGCTCACAAATTTCAGAAAGTGTTTTCCGACATGGATGTTGAAGTTGCGGCTTCATCTTCGGCGCAATTCAAGCAGGTGCTATCTCAGAATTTGGGATACGATTTAGTTGTGTACGAAGCGGCACAATCGGCATCGGCAATAATAGAGCAAATGGAAAGCCAGCTAGCTGAAGATGGCAGCGCTGGGCTTCTTGCTATAGTTAGCGCAGAACAATTAGGAAGCTTTCGTCTGCCTGTACAGGTTAGAAGCGATTTTGTGGTATCTAGCGCTAGTGAAGAAGAATGCGCGGTGCGGGTGCGTCAATTGTTATGGCCGGGCAACGAAGCCACATCAGCCGATTATCTGGTTGTGGACACAATGGTAATGAATTTAGCTACTTATCAGGTAAAGGTTAATGGCGAACCGCTCGATTTAACCTATTTGGAATATGCACTGCTAGCATTTTTGGCAACGCATCCCGGTAGAACGTATTCGCGCGATGCGCTGCTTAGACGTGTGTGGGGTTTCGATTATTACGGCGGGTCGCGAACAGTAGATGTACACGTTCGCCGCGTTCGCGCTAAACTTGGACCAGAACTTGCTAACAGGCTTCAAACCGTGCGCGGGGTTGGCTATCTTTGGAGTGCTTAGGTAGGGTAGAATCGGATAAACATCCGTCAGCGCACAAAGGAACATTATGCCAAAAAAGGTAGCTGTCATTGATGGTAATTCTCTGATGCATCGTGCTTATCATGCTATACAAACGCCTATGAGTGCACCAGATGGAACGCCCACTAATGCCATATTTGGGTTCATGCAAATGTTCTGCAAGTTTATAGAGAGTGCAACGCCCGATGCTGTTATTTGCGCATTCGATGCTGGCAAGCCTGAATTTCGTATGCAAGAACTTCCTACTTATAAGGCGCAGCGTCCGCATATGGATGATGAATTGCGAGTGCAATTTCCAATAATTGAAGAACTGCTTGAGAGCATGTGTGTGCCCGTGGTGAAAGTTCCCGGCTGGGAGGGCGACGACATTTTGGGCACTATAGCTGCACGCGACGAAGCGCTAGGGTTTGAAACTTTGCTGGTTACTGGCGACAAGGATGCTTGCCAGTTGGCAACCAATCTTACGCATGTTATAACCACAAAAAAAGGTATATCAGATGTCGAAATATTAGGACCTGCGGAAGTTTGGGAAAAATACGGCGTTACGCCCCAGCAATTTAGTGACTATTTGGGCTTAATGGGCGACAAATCTGACAACATACCGGGAATTACTGGTATAGGTCCGAAGCATGCTTCCAAATTGCTTCAAAAATATGGCAGCATTGAAGGCATATACGAGAATATAGATGACCTGCGCGGTAAGCAGCGCGAGCGTTTAGAGGAAGAGCGCGATATGGCGTTTCTCAGTCGCCAAATAGCCACCATAGTTACCGATTTAGATTTTTCGCTCGACATAGATAGCCTGAAATTCCCTAGCTTTTCGGCTCAAGCGGTAACAAAGGCGTTTACGCGATACTCGCTTTTAAGTCCGCTTGCCCGCGTTCTGAAATTGACGGGCGAAAATATTACGATGCCGCAAATGCGAATAGATTGCGAACCGGTACTGCATGGAAGCGAGGCATTAGCTCTGCTTGATGATGCAATAAAGGCGAAAGATGTTGTAGGTGTGGCTGTTGATGCATCTGGGCAAGACTCTCTGTTTGAAACAAGTTTGCATGTAGCGGTAAATGCTGCAAGTGGTACTGCCATGTTTGAAGGCGAAGCGGCATGTGAAGCCTTGCGTCGCATAGTGTGCAATGCGTCTTTTTCTGCGCTGGACGTAAAAGAAATGATTCGAAATATCTATCCGGCAGACACATCGATTAACGCGCATGTTAATGCAAGCGACTTGGCATGTATGGACGCTTTCGATTTGGGTCTTGCTGCCTACATTTTGAATTCTACTGTGTCCACTTACACATACGAGCAGCTTTCGCAGCACTACTTAGGTGGGGAACTTCCAAAGCCAGAAGATGATGATATGCAGTTGGCGTATAAAGCGTGCGTTTCGCGACTTTTAGAGGCTCCGCTTCGAAAAGAACTTGCCAAAGATGGCTCTGATGAAGTGTACAAAAAGATAGACTTACCATTGGTTCCTGTACTTTTGCAAATGGAGCGCGTTGGAATGGCAATAGATTGTGCGCGTTTGTCAGAATTGGGCGAACATGCACGTACTGAACTAACGGCGCTGTCTGATAAAATTTATGACATAGCAGGCGAAACGTTCAATATAGATTCGCCAAAACAATTGGCTCACATCTTATTCGAAGTAATGGGCATACCGCCAATGAAGAAAAACAGGCGCGGGTATTCCACAAATGCTAGCGTGTTAAAAGAACTTGCAAAAACTCATGACATCGCCGCGTTAGTAATAAGATATCGCGAATTGGCGAAGATAAAATCTACTTATATAGACAGCTTGCCCAAAATGCGCGCGACAGACATGCGCGTCCATACGCAATTTCACGAAACCGTTACTGCAACAGGGCGCTTGTCGTCCTCTAATCCAAATTTGCAGAATATTCCCGTAAGAACCGATTTTGGGCGCAAGATAAGAGAATGCTTCGTGCCTCTCTCAGACAAAGATGTATTCTTATCTGCCGACTATTCGCAGATTGAGCTGCGTCTTCTTGCTCACTTGTCGGGGGATAAGCATTTAATAGACGCATTCAACTCCGGTGAAGACTTTCATGCAAATACAGCTGCGCGCGTGTTCGATTTACCTATTGACCAAGTTACGCCTCAATTGCGCAGCAGGGCAAAGGCTGTGAATTTCGGCATAGTTTATGGACAGCAGGCATTCGGTTTATCGCAGAATCTTGATATACCAATCGATGAAGCGCGGGAAATGATTGACAGATATTTTGATGCATATCCCGGCGTTCGTAGTTTCTTAGATTCCACTATCAAGCAGGCGGAAAAGAATGGATATGCCGAAACAATGTTTGGCAGGAAGCGCCGCATTCCGGAATTGTCTTTATCCAATAAGCGCATGCGGGGAGTTGGTGAGCGCACGGCTATGAATCATCCTATGCAGGGAAGTGCAGCCGATGTAATTAAGCTGGCTATGATAGAAGTTGCGCACAGGCTTACAAATGCGAAACTGGATGCAAAAATGATGGTGCAAGTGCATGACGAGCTAGATTTCTCTGTTCCTAAAGATAATGTAGAGGAACTGGCGGCTTTAGTTAGCGATGTAATGGAGAATGTTGTGCAGTTAAAAGTTCCGCTAGTTGCCGATGTTTCGTGGGGTTTGAATTGGTCAGATGCCCATTAACAAAATTAACTGTTGACGTGGCTGGTTTGCATTGTTAAAGTAAATCCTTGCGTTTAGTCACTTTCAAGGAGACATGTAATGTATGCGATCGTAAAAACCGGTGGCAAGCAATATAAAGTATGCCCGGGCGACAAGTTGAATATTGAAAAGCTCACTGCACAAGTGGGTGACAAGGTGAAACTGGATGCTATCTGCGTTGTAGATGGCGACAAGACCGAGTTAGATCCTGAGAAAGCTTCTAAGACTGCTGTAGAGGCTGTGGTTCTTGAGCAATTCAAAGATAAGAAGAAAGTTATCTTTAAGTTCAAGAAGCGCAAGAACTACAAGCGTCTACGCGGACATCGTCAGGAAATGACTCGTATCCAGATAACCGCTGTAGGTTCTGAAAAGTATGAGCCGAAGCCAAAGAAGGCTGCTAAGGCAGACGATGCTAAAGATGCTAAGGCTGCCGATGCTAAGCCGGCTGAAAAGAAGGCTGCCAGCACAAAGGCTAAGACTGAAGATAAGCCGAAGGCTAGCACGAAGAAGCCTGCTGCCAAAAAGACTGCAGATGCGAAAGAAGATAAGCCTGCCGCTAAGAAACCTGCTGCAAAGAAGGCTTCCAAAGCAGAAACTAAGGCTGAGGAGGAATAAGAGATGGCTCATAAGAAAGGTCTTGGATCTACACGTAACGGTCGCGATTCTCACGCGAAGCGTTTGGGCGTAAAAATGTTTGCCGGGCAAGAAGTTCATACTGGCAATGTTATAGTTCGTCAACGTGGTACGCATTTTCATCCGGGTGAAAATGTTGGTCGTGGCAGCGACGATACTCTGTTTGCTCTTTGCGATGGCACTTTGAAATTCACAAAGGGTGATAAGAGAAAGATTCACGTTATACCTGCCGTGGCTGAGTAGTTAGAGATTTGTGTTCGCTCAAGTTTCTAATCTATAAATCAGTTATTATTTAAGCCCTTGGGAATCAAGGGCTTTTTTATTGAGGTGACGCTTTATCTTTATAGACAAGGTACATATAAATGTGAAAGCCGGCGACGGTGGTAGTGGATGCATGTCTTTTAGGCGAGAAGCTCATGTGCCAAAAGGCGGACCGGATGGCGGCGACGGAGGGTGTGGCGGCAACGTTGTTCTTTTGGCAGACTCGTCAGTTTCTTCCCTGATAGACTATCGCTTTAAGCACCATTTTAAGGCGGGTAGAGGAATGCACGGCAAAGGTAGTCGCATGCATGGTGCAAATGGCGAAGATGTAATTTTGCGAGTGCCTGTGGGGACTGTTGTTCGTGAATACGATGACGAAACCCGGCAAGCAGGCGACACGATAGCCGATTTAGTTTGCGATGGGCAAAGTATTGTGGTTGCTCGTGGTGGTGCCGGTGGGCGCGGCAATGTGCATTTTGTCACTTCTACTAGACGCGCTCCTGCGTTTGCTGAATTGGGAGAACCTGCGCAAGAGTGCTCTATAGAATTAGAGATGAAACTTTTAGCCGACGCGGCGTTGGTGGGAGTACCTAGTGCTGGAAAATCTTCCATGATTGCACGAATGAGTGCTGCACGACCAAAAATAGCCGACTATCCCTTTACTACTTTAGTTCCTAATTTAGGTGTGGCTACAAGCGGCGATTTAAGCTTCGTTTTAGCTGACGTGCCCGGCTTGATAGAAGGCGCTCACGAGGGCAAGGGGCTTGGGCATGAATTCTTGCGCCATATTGAACGAACGGCGCTTATAGTTCATGTAATAGATATGACTGGCGGGTTTGAAGGAAGAGATCCTTTGGATGATTACATGATAATCAACAAAGAGCTTTCTCTTTATGCTGAAGAGTTATCCGCGCGCCCGCGTATTGTTGTGGCAAACAAAATAGACGTACTTGCTACAAGTGAAAATATGCAGGAAAACTTAGATAGATTGCAAGCGCAGTTGAAACTAGATTCCATCGATGCTGCTGGTGGAGATGAATTTGCGATAAGCCCTATAGACCCAAAGCTTTACAAGGTAAGTGCTCTTACGGGCGAAGGTGTCGATTCTTTGAAGGCGGCTATTGCGCAAAAAGTGCATGAGTTGCGCGAGCGTGCAAAGATTGAACAAGATTCACAAGAATGTGAATATGACAAAGTGTGGACGCTAAAACGCCAGACGAGCGATTCTGAAATTCGCGTAAATAAAGAAGAAGACGGAGTATTTAGTGTAGAAGGTCGTGCTGTTGAACGAATGGTTGTTCAAACCGACTTAGACAATGAAGAAGCGCTAATATTTCTACAGCACAGATTCCGTCGCATAGGTCTTGATGATGCGCTGCGAGATGCAGGAGCCCAAGATGGCGATGAGATCCGTATAGCTGAATTGGAATTTGAGTATGTCTCCGATGCCGCTGATGAATTTGCAGAACTTGATATATAGATAGGAAATATGGGCGTGGATACTGAAAAGCGTCTTGTTGTAAAAATTGGATCTTCAACACTGATGAGCGCGGAAAATGCCGTGGATAGCGGGCGTATAACCAACTTGGTTGATCAGGTTGCAAAACTTGTTGAAGATGGCTGGCAAGTGGTTATAGTTACATCGGCAGCTATAGCGGCTGGTTTAGGTGCGCTTTCAATAGAGAAACGTCCAAAAGATATGGCAACACTGCAGGCTGCTGCTTCTGTGGGACAGTGTGAACTTTCTGGTGAATATGCAAAAGCATTTGCCCGTCATAATATTTTGACATCGCTTGTATTGCTCACAAGGCGCGATACGGCGGATAGAACTGCATATCTGAATGCTCGTGCAACATTGGATAGGCTGTTATCGCTTGGAGTTGTTCCAATTGTTAATGAAAACGACACTGTATCCGTTGAGCAAATACGTTTTGGTGATAATGACACATTAGCTGCATTGGTTGCATGTCTTGTGGGTGCTAATCTGCTTGTAATTCTCTCTGATATTGATGGGCTCTACAATTCTAACCCTAGAGCCAATTCAAATGCTCAGCTTATTTCTGTAGTTAACAGAATAGATCGCAGTATAGTAGACGCCTGTGGAGGCGCAGGTAGTGTTGCCGGGTCAGGCGGTATGATTACTAAGGTTTCCGCAGCGCGCGTCATGATGAGCGCCGGAATTCCTATGGTTATAGCCCATGGGTGCAAGAAAGACGTTGTGCTAGACGCGGCTTTAGGTAAATCTGTAGGCACTCTATTTTGTCCGGGCGAAGCGCAGCATGAAATAACTTCCAGAAAGCTTTGGATAGCACTAGGAGACGCTGTACATGGTTCTATTGTTGTTGACGAAGGCGCAAAGTATGCTCTGATAGACACCGGCAGTTCTTTGCTTGCTGTGGGAATAATAGATGTGGAAGGGCACTTTGTTGAAGGCGATATTGTAGAAGTGCGCGATTCTCAGGACTATGTATTCGCTCGTGGCAAGGTAAATGTGCAAAGCGATGCCATAAGTTTGGTATGCGGAATGTCTACTGAAGAGATTCTGGAGAACAGCTTATTGGCTCCTATAGCTGAAAAGCCTGTCATACATAGAGATGATTTAGTCGTATTTGAGTAGAGGTATTAATGAATAACGCTATATATGATGATGTTCTGCACTTGGCTGAAAAAGCAAAAGACGCATCGGCAGTTGTGGCTAGAACAACAATAGATGAAAGAAACGGCGCGCTAAGCTGCATGGCTAGGGCGCTTCGCGATAATACATCTTCAATATTGCAGGCTAATAGTCTTGATATGAAAGCGGCTGAAGCTGCTGGGACAAGCGATGCCATATTAGATCGATTAATGCTTGATGAGGCTAGAGTTAACTCTATGGCTGATGCGCTTGAAGATTTAGTAAAGCTAGCAGATCCGCTTTCGCGCACTTTAGAAGCGCGCGATATGTATAACGGAATGCATCTTGAACGTGTTAGCGTTGCCATGGGTGTTGTTGGAATAATTTACGAAGCGCGTCCGAACGTAACTGCTGATGCGGCTGGAATATGTATCAAGTCGGGTAATTCGTGTATTTTGCGAGGCGGCAGTCTGGCGGCGCATTCAAATGAAGCTATAGTCAATGTGTTAGCAAGTGCTGCCACGCGCGTCGGAATGCCTTGTGGTTGCATAAGCGCCATAACTACTACTGACAGAAGTGCAACGGATGCTTTAATGCAATTGCATGGCATTGTAGATCTAATAATTCCGCGTGGTGGTGCGGGTCTTATTAGACACTGTGTTGAAAATTCGAAGGTTCCTGTCATAGAGACTGGCACGGGAAACTGTCATGTGTATATCCATGAAAGCGCTGATGTCGATATGGCTAAGCAGATAGTTCTCAATGCAAAATGTAGGCGTTATGGGGTATGTAATGCTGCCGAAACTTTGCTTGTAGATTCTACTTTTGATGCGTCTGGCTTAGCTTGCATAATGGATGCGCTTGTGGAAAAAGGCGTGCTTTTGCATTGCGATGAAAAGGCAATGGACATAGCTAAATCAGCAGGGATAAAGACTAGCGGCAACAATAGTCAGGCTGTATTAGCGACACAGGCTGATTGGGAAACTGAGTATCTTGCTCCTGAGATAGCTGTGAAAATTATTGATGGCGGAGTTGAAGAAGCGCAAGCTCATATTAACAAGTACGGAACGGGGCATTCGGAAGCTATCGTAGCAACAGACGATTCTGCGATTGAGCTTTTTTTAAGTGGTGTTGATGCTGCTGCGGTGTATGCAAATGCGTCTACTGCTTTTACCGATGGTGGTCAATTTGGTTTAGGCGCCGAAATTGGCATATCGACGCAGAAACTGCACGTGCGCGGTCCGTTTGCACTAGAGGCTCTAACTTCTTATAAATATATATTGCGCGGTAATGGTCAGGTGCGTGCATAGGTGGGCGCATTGGATGATACAGAAGAGTTGGCTTTTAACGGCGCTGTGCCAACAGGTGTGTGCGATGCTGTTGTAAGTAAGAAATTTGACCGGCTTGGCAGCGATGGGCGCGCAGCTAGGTTGGGCATTATGGGTGGCACGTTTGACCCTGTACACACGGGGCACTTGGCGTGTGCCGAGGCGGCATATAGCGAGTTTAATCTTGATGCAGTAGTGTTTATGGTTGCAGCTAATCCTTCGCTTAAACAAAAACAAGCGCTAACCGATATGACCGATCGTCTAAATATGTGCAAATTGGCGGTGGCTCATAACTCTCATTTTGATGTAAGTGCTATGGAGATGCGTCGCGGTGGTATTACGTATACATCAGATACTTTGCGTCAACTTCGCGAACATTATCCATCTAATGTTGAGCTGTGTTTTATACTGGGCAGCGATTCGCTTACCACATTGCCTGAGTGGCACGAAGCTGGCGTTGTAGCTGAACTCGCGCGAATAATCTGCGTGTCGCGTCATGGGTTTGAAGATGAAGAGCTTGTTGAAAGGGCAAGAGAAGCCGGATTTACAATAGATATTTTGCAAGCGCCATTGCTAGATATTTCATCAAGTGAAATTCGTCGCAGGGTGGTGCTGGGCAAGTCGATACGCTATCTTGTTCCGCTGTCTGTGTGCGATTATATTCGCTCACATGAGTTGTATACAAAGAGCTAGGCAGAGTTTATGGAAGATGTGTTCAGTCAAAAATTTTTAGATGCCCGAATAGAAGATCTAAAGGGGCGTGTTAAACCTAAGCGTTTCAAGCACATTATGGGTGTTGCTGATACGGCAGAGTTGTTAGCGAAAACATATGGCGAAGACAGAAATAAGGCGCGTCTAGCCGGTCTTCTGCATGACTGGGACAAAGGATATCGCGACAAAGAAATAAGGCAGCGCGCCTACGATTTAGGTGTAGATGCTCTTGTAGGCGAGTGGATGATAGAAAATATGCCTGAGGTATTGCACGGACCTACTGCTGCAGCTGCGCTTGAGAGGGAATTTCCGCAAATACCATCAGATGTGCTAAAAGCTATACGTTGGCATACGACTGCTTCGTTGGATATGAGCAACTTAGATAAAATAGTTTATATTGCTGATGCACTAGAACCATCTAGGAGTTTTCAAGAAGCTGAATTACTCAGATCGTATATTGGTCAAATATCCTTAGATGAACTCTACTACAGAGTTTACAAATTTTGGACACTTGCACTTATAGCTAGCGATAGAGTGCTGCATCCTGATACTATCAGTATATGGAATTCTATAGCCGCAGAGAAATCGAAGGCGAAGAAGGAGAAATACGCATGACAAAAGAGTGCGCAGAAAGTTCACGCCAGATAGCCATTGCCGCAGCGATTGCTGCTGACTCTAAAAAAGCTACAGACATAATGGTGCAGGAAGTGCGCGAACTTATTGGAGTGACCGATTATTTTGTAATAGTCACGGCTAAGAATACGGCGCAGGTAGAGGCAATCATAGATGCTATAGAGGAGAAATTGCGCGACGATTTCTCGGTAAAGCCTACACATCGCGAAGTGTCTGGCGACGGCTCTTGGTCGTTACTTGATTATGGCAGCATAGTTGTGCATGTTTTTCAGCCACAAACTCGCGAATACTACAGATTAGAAGCGCTTTGGAACGATGCCCCTGTCATAGATTTGGCTGCCGAAGCAGGCTTGAGAGATTTAGAGTATTCCGAGCGCATTGGAAAACTAATTCGCGATGCCGCATCTGCTACACAGAAGTAACAAATATTTTTTGTAGCCAATGTGCAAAATCCCACGTTTGACTTATGTAGTGCAAAGCCGCTTTATGTTTTGGGCTTGATGTTCAAATATTGTTGACACTATTTTGAACAGTGTTCTCTAGTCGAAGAATGCTGTCAGAAAGAGCTGATATGTATGGCATCTTTCGTGGAATCTTGCAGATGTAGTGGCGCTAGACCAGCTGGAATTGTCGGGCATAGGTTTACATCTCGCCCTGATATAGTCGGACGCCTTTTGCGCGATAGGCATGTAGTAAGGTTTGTTGTCGCGCCAACTGGTTTTGGGAAAAGCACTACAGTTTTCGAGTATTCAAACATAATATTTGGCTTTCGCGATATGCTTTGGATGAATTGCAAATCGCCGTGTTTTCTAAGAGATTTAGATGCAAACGTTTTACTATCTGCAATAAGGCATATTGAACCTGCGCTTAGGCTTGCTGTTTTTGAAGACGTGCCTTGTCTCGATGACGATCGCGCAATAGCATTTAGCAATGTCTTAGATCAGCTTTTATCTTTAGATTATGAAGTTATAGTGACATGTACACCATCTGCTGACACCTTTTCGCATTTACAAAGAGATCGCATGATGCTAACGGGCAACGATCTGCTTCTCTCCGATGATGAGCTTGTCACGCTTGCTGTAAGCAATAGATATAGCGAACAAGACATTTCTGCTATCCCTAGCATATCGCGCATTGCGGGAATGTATTGGCGTGATGAAGGCGCGCGTGCGCTTCTTCAGGGCGTATCCTTAGAAGAACTTCCGCAAGATGTAGTTTTGACAATGATTGTATTGCTGGTTCTTGGGTCGGGGAATATAGATGATATTCAGGCATTCTTAACGCCGGACAGAGCCAGAGAGGCTGGCGCAATAATTTCAGAGAGTTATCCATTTTTCGGATTGGACAGTAGAGCAGGCGTATATAAAACTGTAGACGTTTCAATTGCGCAGATTGCCGAGAATTTTGGGGCTAGAATGTCTCGGTTTGCTGCTTGCTCTACATTTGGCGATAAAGATGCGCTTGCGTGTCGTTTAGCCGACATGCTTATAGAAAGCGAACAATATCGCAGGGCATGCGAATTTATGTGCTCATTTGCGTCAAAGTCTGCGGCGGCGGGATGGTTGGTGCGCTCTTGTAGGTGTCTTATTCGCAATGGAGAAGCGTATGCTATAGCGAAGTTGCACGATGCGATTCGCCGAGGCGCAACTGGGCAGCTAGATGCGCTTTCAATTTGTAAATCGTGGGCATCTTTAATGATGGGTGATACTGATGCGGTTTTAACTTTCTCAAAACGAATCTCGCGCTCTGGTGCAGCAAGCGTTATGCAGAAGATGCAGGTATTTTGTTTTCTCATTCTATTTGGCGACAAACAAAGCGTGAAGAAAGCGGCTTTCAAACTAAGTCAGATATTGGATCAATTTGACGAGTCTGCAGCAAAATGCGAGGAAAGTCTTTACTGCGATACGTTGGTTATGGCGAAATTTGCCTTAGCGATAGAAGATGGGGGACTTGTCGCTGTTAAAGATTGGGATTTAATGCGAACGCAAGATTCGCAAAATGCAGCCAAGCTAGATGTATTGCTTTTTTGCGCGGGCATTCTGATGAAATGTATTGTTGCCGAATTATCTAAAGACGACAGTTCAAGCATCAATGGTTTCAAAGATGGCAGCATACAGTCAGATTTGTTAAACCGGCTTAGAACTATGCTTGCATTTTGCAAAAACTCTGTAGAAGCGCATGTGTCTAGCAATAATTGGTTTATCTTCTTTGCTGCTCAAAATATCTTAGATATTACAGATGCTTTACCTTTGTTCTCCGACTTAGCGCTGTCGGATAAGGCTGTGTCCAACTTTCAGCGAATGCGGGCATCAATTTCAAAACAATGCGAAGAATACGGTTTAGATGTGCGCAGAGCCAAGGCGAAACAGCATGAATATAATGTTACCAACCCAAGTATATTCCGATTTGAAGAAGACATTTCCAAAAATGAAAATGCCAGCACATCCATTCCGACGCTTAGTGTGAATTTATTTGGTGGCATGGAGGTGCGTTTGGGCGGAAGAATTTTAGAACCTAATAAATTAAGCAGGATGAAAACGAAAACGTTATTAGCAGTTCTTGTTATTAATCGTGGAAAAGAAATACCTAGGCATCGTCTAGCTGAAATACTATGGCCCGACTCTGGCATCGATTCTTATAGACGCAATTTCTATTCAATATGGTCACAGTTAAAGCAATCGTTATCCATTGATGGAACTTGTCCGTATCTTATTAGGTCGCAGGTTGGATGCAGCATAGATATGCGTCTTGTTACAAGCGATGTATATGAGTATGACAAAATTTGTCGAGCATTGCTTTTTGGCAGCGACGAAGCGAACGACTGGGAGTATCTCTATTCGCGTGTTTGTAACGAATATGCCGGAAAACTTATGCCGTGTGAAACAGAAAATAAGACTATAGTGTCGCTTCGAGATCATTATCATGCTCAAATGGTCGATGGATTAATTGCTACATCGGCTAGATTGGTCGCAATGAATGAACCTAGGGGTGCGCTATGGTTTGCCCGGGAAGCTGCTAGGCGCGAATCTAAGCGCGAAGACGTTTTTATTGCATTGATGGAGGCACAGATAGCAGCAGATCAACGCTCAGCTGCTTTGGAGACATATTTTGAGTGCCGTCAATTTCTAAGTGAAGAGTTAGGGATAGATCCTTCATCGCGTTTGGTGGGGCTATATCGGTCCATAATTGAGACTGAAGATGTCTTCTAACTGCCTTAATTTGTTTGTTGGTCGCGGATTACGTGTGAATTCTTACGCATATTCTTTGGCGTGTATTAGAATTGGCTAGATACATTCAATTTGACAATGTGTGATATACGTAAGCATGTAGAAGAGATAGGCAAACTAAAAATGGGAATACTCTCAAAGCTGTTCTCGGCTGGCGAAGGAAAGCAGCTTAAAAAGTACCAAGGCAAAGTGGATAAGGTGAATGCTCTTGAGCCTACAATGCAGGCTATGAGCGATGAAGAACTAAGGGGTATAACCGCTAAATTTCGTGAAAGATATGCCGCGGGAGAAACTTTAGACGATCTGCTGCCCGAGGCTTTTGCTGCTGTTCGCGAAGCTAGTGTGCGCACCATAGGGCTTCGCCACTACGATGTGCAGCTGATAGGCGGTATGGCGCTTAACGCTGGCGAGATTGCTGAGATGAAAACCGGCGAAGGTAAAACGCTTGTATCTACTTTGGCGGGTTATCTAAACGCAATACCCGGTCATAATGTTCACATCGTTACCGTTAATGACTACCTTGCCAAGCGCGACTCACAATGGATGGGTCAGATATATGAATTTTTGGGAATGAAGGTTGGTCTTATACAAAACGGTATGCGTCCAGCTGCGAAAATTCCTGCATATCAAGCCGATGTTACCTATGGTACTAATTCTGAATTTGGCTTTGATTATCTGCGCGACAATATGGTTACTCGTGCCGACGCAAGGGTTCAGCGCGGGCACCATTTCGCTGTGGTAGACGAGGTTGACTCTATTCTGATTGACGAAGCGCGAACTCCGCTTATTATTTCCGGTGCTGGAATGCAGGCAGCCGATACCTACAAGAAATTTGCTGCGGTTATGCCCGGTCTTGTAGAGGGCGAAGACTTCGATATGGACGAAGCTAAGCGTACTATTAATGCTACCGAAGTCGGTCTTGAGCGCATTGAAAGCATGCTTGGCATAGAAGACATATACAGCGATCCTTCCGGTCAGCTAGCCAATCATCTGCAGCAAGCATTGAAAGCGCAATTCTTATTCCATCGCGATATAGACTACGTTGTTATAGATGGCGAAGTGAAAATTGTCGATGAGTTTACTGGTCGTATCATGGAGGGTAGGCGCTATTCCGAGGGTCTACATCAAGCGCTTGAAGCGAAAGAGCACGTTAAAGTTTTAGATGAAAATCAGACTTTGGCTACTATTACACTTCAGAACTATTTCCGTTTGTATGAGAAACTTTCAGGCATGACCGGTACCGCTATGACTGAAGATGCGGAATTCCGTCAAATATATAAACTGCCTGTTTTTGCTATTCCGCCCAACAAGCCCGTTATTCGTGACGATTTGAACGATTTGGTTTATCGCACGGTAGATGCAAAGTTTAATGCGGTTGCGAATGATATTGAGGCTAGAAACGCCATAGGGCAACCCTGCCTGATAGGTACTGTTTCTATTGAAAGTTCTGAAAGACTGTCGCGTTTGTTGGATAAGCGCGGTATTAAGCATGAAACTCTGAATGCTAAAAACCACGAACGCGAGGCTCATATTGTTGCGCAGGCTGGTCGTGTAGGCGCTGTTACTATTGCTACCAACATGGCTGGTCGTGGTACCGACATTTTGCTGGGCGGCAACCCTGATGTGTTGGCGCAAGATATTTTACGCGATCGCGGGTTTGACCCCGATGCGCCAGAGTTTGACGAAGATGGTCAAGCAAACGAGCTGTTTGCATCCGCAGCCGAGCGAGATAAGGCTTTAGAAGAAGCGCGTGCTATATGCAAGCAAGAACAAGAGATTGTAAAATCGGCGGGCGGTCTTTGCGTTATAGGCACAGAACGTCACGAATCGCGCCGTATTGATAATCAGCTTCGTGGTCGTTCTGGTCGTCAAGGCGATCCGGGCGTAACGCAATTTTATCTTTCACTGGAAGACGATCTGATGCGTCTATTTGGCGGCACTCGCATGGATTCCATATCGAATATGATGCAAAAAACCGGTATGGAAGACGATATGCCAATTCAGGCTAGCATGGTATCGAAATCTATTGAAAGTGCTCAGCGCCAAGTTGAAAGCATGCATTTTGCAGCCCGTAAAAACGTTCTTGAATACGACGATGTTATGAATCTGCAGCGCAAAGCTATCTATGATGAAAGAAACGCTATCTTAGACGGCAAATCTATGCTAGAGCGCATTCCGCAGATTGTAGATGATTCTGTAGCAGCTCAGGCATCCGAGATGCTTGGCGATGCCGCAAGTGACGACTGGGATAAGCGTGCACTAGAGCTGTGGGCGGCAAATATGAGTGGTCGCAGCGATTTCAAAATAGACGAAATAGATCACGACGACGATCCAGAAGTTGTTGAAGATGCTCTGCGCGATTTCCTGATGGGAATCTACAACGAGAAACTGGGTGTTCTCGGACCAGATATTATGTCGAATCTGTCTAACCAGATTATGCTTCGCATAATGGATACGCGTTGGATGGCGCATCTGCAAGAGATGGATTATTTGAAAACTGGTATTGGTTTGCGTGCATTCGGTCAGCGCGACCCGTTAGTGGAATACAAAAATGAAGCATACAGTGCTTTTGAGAATATGACAGCGGGCATGTATGACGACTATCTGCGCACGCTG
Source organism: Adlercreutzia sp. ZJ154 (assembly GCF_011039055.1). NCBI lineage: Bacteria > Bacillati > Actinomycetota > Coriobacteriia > Eggerthellales > Eggerthellaceae > Adlercreutzia > Adlercreutzia sp. ZJ154. The sequence continues at coordinate 19,687 of NZ_JAAKEF010000004.1, read as the reverse complement.
TTGCGTCTTGAAATAGCGGTAAAAATAGAACCTGTGCAGCAGGAAGATCCTACTGAAAAGGAACTTAGCTATTCGTCTCCCGAGGCTGCTCTTGAAGACTCTGGTGTGGCGCAAGCGCGTACTGCTTCCGGCAACGCTACTGTGCAAACAGCCACGCAGGCTCCACCTAAGCCTTCTGCAAGCAAGCCGCAAACTTATGTAAAAGATAAGGAAGACCCTTTCGCAAATGTGGGTCGCAACGATTTGTGTCCTTGTGGTAGTGGTCTTAAATACAAGAAATGCCATGGAAAGTAAGAAACTTGAAGAATTGGAAAGTCGGGTGCATGCAGCACACGACTTTCTTCATATAGAGAATATATCAGAGGAAATCCGAACGCTAGAAGCCGAGATGGCTAAGCCTGAGTTTTGGGATGACGCTGTTCATGCGCAGGATGTATCGAAACGTGCGGCTACAATAAAGGATACTTTGCATGCCTATTCACAGGCTGAATCTAAGCTAGGCGATATAAAGACGGCTTTAGAGTTTGCTTGTGAAGATGAGGCTTTTGAAGTTGAGGCGCAGCATGCTGCACAAGCTCTTGCTGCTATGCTTGATGTGCTCGAAATAGAGTCGTGGTTTTCTGGGCGCTTCGATTCAGGAGATGCAATTTTGTCGGTAAATCCCGGGTCTGGAGGACTGGAAGCTCAGGATTGGACCGAGATGCTGTATCGCATGTATTCGCGATATGCTGAACATCGGGGCTGGAAAGTTACCATTTTAGATATAGTTCCCGGTGAAGGTATAGGACTCGACAAAGTTACTATACAGATAGAAGGCAAGAATGCTTACGGAATGTTGCGCAGCGAATCAGGTGTGCATCGTTTAGTGCGCATCTCGCCTACAGATGCGAAAAAGCGTCGCCATACCACTTTTGCTGGTGTAGAGGTTATGCCGGTTATCTCTGACGATTTGGAAGTAGATTTGAATCCAGCAGACGTGCGCGTTGATGTTTATCGCTCTAGCGGTCCGGGTGGACAGTGTGTGAATACTACCGATTCGGCTGTGCGTTTGACGCATATTCCTACAGGTTTGGTTGTAACTTGCCAAAACGAGAAAAGCCAGTTGCAAAACAAAGAGGCTGCATTTCGTGTCTTGCGTGCCAAGCTCTATGAAATTGAGGAACAGAAGCGCCGTGCGGAAATGGAAGAATTGCGTGGCGAACGTATGGAAAACTCGTTTGGTAGTCAGATTCGCAACTATGTACTCTATCCCTACCAATTAGTAAAAGATGCAAGAACCGATATAGAGACTGGCAATGTTGATGCTGTTTTAGATGGCGATTTAGACGATTTCGTTATCGGATATCATAAATGGCTTAATTCGCAGTAGTTCTGCGTTATTATTAGACATTGTCCAATCTTTTCAATAAAGGAGTCGGAATGCTTCTGCGTGACATTGCTATTCTCGATGAGAATTTAGATTTTCAAGATCATCAATATGTCGGCATAATTGATGGCGCAATAGACTACATTGGATCAGAGCCACCTGCTGATGTTATGCGCTATGGTGATGTGTATAACGGTTGTGGCAAATTAGCAATGCCTGCGCTTTACAATGCGCATGCCCATGCTCCTATGACGCTTCTGCGCGGTTTTGCCGAGAACCTTCCGCTGGATAGATGGCTTAATGAAAAATGCTGGCCCTTTGAAGCGAAAATGACACCTGAGGATAATTATTGGGCTACATTGCTTGCGTGTGCCGAGATGTCGAGATACGGGGTAGTCTCGTTTAGCGATATGTATTATGCCACGCCCGAGCGCGCACGCGCTGTGGGTGAAGCGGGTATGAAAGCTAATTTGTGTGAAGGATTGTTGGCGTTTGAGCCAAAACCATATTCCGAATATCCTATTTGCCAATTAAATGAACAGTATGTGCGCGATTTGCATGGCAGCTATGATGGGCGAATTCTGATCGATTACAACATTCATGCGGAATACACGTCTAATGAACAAACCTGCAGAGATATTATAGAAATTTTGCACGGCAACAATTTGCGTCTTCATCTGCATCTCAGCGAAACTGAAAAAGAAGTTCAAGAATGTCGTCAGCGCCATGGTGGGTTATCGCCGGTAGAGTATTTCGATAGTATTGGAGCTTTTGATGTGCCGTGTACAGCTGCACACTGTGTATGGCTTAGTTCTAACGACATAGATATATTAGACCGTAAGGGCGTTTTTGTGGCTAATAATCCTGTTTCAAATATGAAGCTAGGAAGTGGCTTTGCGCCAATCCCTGAGATGCTTGAACGCGGCATGAATATATGTGTTGGTTCCGATGGTATGGCATCGAATAATAACCATAACTTATTCGGAGATTTGTACGTAATGGGTCTGATATACAAAGGCTCTACACTAGATCCATCGGTAGTTGAACCCAAGCAGATTCTTCGTGCAGCTACGCGCACAGGCGCGCTTTCGCAGGGGCGTAGCAACTGCGGCGTTATGAAAGAGGGAATGCGCGCCGACATATGTGTTCTAGATATTACAGGTCCGCAATGGTGTCCCATGGTACAGCCCGATTACAATGTTGTTTTTGCGGGGGATGGCAGCGATGTTGTTATGACTATCTGCGATGGCAAAATTGTGTACCAAAATGGTTCGTGGACAGGCATTGATATAGAGCAGGTGAAATTTGAGGTACAGCAACGCACGCAAAGGATAATATCTGAGCTTTAGAAACTTAAACTTTCTTGTTTGATTCATAAGTTGGCGAATCTTCTTGTTGTATGCGGGCGCGTATTAAACTGCGCAATTCTTGGCAATTTTTGGTGCCGGTTTTCTTGTAAACCGATCCTAAGGAGTGCCTAATTGTGCTTTGGGATACAAACATCTGCTTTGCTATCGATGCTGAGGATTCGCCTAAAACGGCTTTTGTGGCAATTTCTATTTCTCGTTCAGTCAACCCAAATCTTGCAAGCTGCTGTGCGTGAAGTGCGTAATACATGTGAATTATGGTTTGCGAATTCATGCGCGCCAAGTTACTTCCCGCTAAGCGTAACTCTTCTATACGCGCGTTATATTCCTGTACTTCCCGCTTCATTTTAATGACTATTCTATCGTCTGCTTTCTTAGACAATTTTGTTATAAGTGCCGACGATAAAAAGGTAGAAGCAGCTGCGACCATACTAATTACGATGGCAACTTTATACATTGAAAGATTAGATTTTTTCGCTTCATGCTCACGCATTGCCGTGGATGCAGCATTGTGATTCATAAAATTTAAGCCTTAATCTTGTTGCATTAAACCTTAACATCTTAAAAATTGATGCACTAATAGTGCATTAGTAATGCCGCCATATACTATTTATAAAAGGAGAATGAAAATAATATCAGCATCATCTAATCGTTGTATGGGTTCAACGATAAACGGTTGTTGGTTAGGTGTAGCCATCACTTAATGCCTTCTAGAAATCGATATATTATGTGCTCGAGATATTCAGGTATAGCTTCCATGGGGTAAACTAATCATGCATATTAATGCACATCTATTGTCGTGGCATTTGCTACAGATGTGTTTAGATCTTCGAGATGGAGGAAAAGATGGCAGCTCCTGCTACTGAGCATGTGCGCAATATTGTCCTTGTGGGTCAAGATGGCGCAGGTAAAACATCACTGGCTGAAGCCATGCTGTACGTTTCGGGTAAAACTCCTAGAATGGGTACAACGCATGATGGTAAGTCGTTTATGGACTACGATTCAGAGGAAATAAAGCGTAAGTTCACAATAAGCACGAGCATAGCTCCTATTCCTTATAAAGACTACAAAATTAATGTGCTTGATACTTCTGGGCATCCCGATTTTATTGGCGATACCTTAGCTACTATGCAAGCTGCAGAAATGGCACTATTTGTGGTAGATGCAGTTGCTGGACCGCAGGTTATGACTACTCGTCTTTGGCGTGAAGCCGAAAAAATGAGGCTTTCGCGCGCAGTATATATCAATCATATCGATCGCGAAAATGCTAACTTTGATGCTGCTATGGCTACTCTGCATGCACGTTTCGGATCGCGTTTGGGCGCTGTGACTATTCCTATTGGTGTTAATCGCGATTTTGAAGGCGTAATAGATGTTATTCGCATGAAGGCACGCTATCACAGAGGCGGCGGTACTGAGGAAACGGTAGAGGATATTCCCGCTGACTATATGGAAGCTGCATTAATGGCGCGCGATAAACTTTGCGATTTGGTTGCTGAAGCCGATGATGAGCTTATGATGAAATACCTCGATGGCGAAGAGCAGCTAAGTCAAGAAGAGTTAGAATCGCTTCTCGATAAAGCGATTGCCCAAGAGTTATTCATTCCCGTATTTGTTGGTTCGACCATTATTATGCAGGGCGTAGAGAGCCTCATGGAAGATATATGCACATACTTCCCGCACCCGCGCAGTCATGGTCGTTTCCGTCAAATGTCTGATGGATTAACTATTCCAATTGACGAGACAAAACGTCCTAGTGCGTTTGTTTTTAAGACTATAAACGATCCGTTTGTTGGGCGTTTAAGCTTCCTTAAAGTGTTATCCGGATATCTTGAGCCCGGACTAGAGCTGATCAACGCGCGTACCGGCAAGAAAGAGCGCTTGGGCAAGATTCAGGTAATGATGGGTAAAGAACCAATGGATGTAAAAAGCGCGAAAGCTGGTGATATTGTTGTTGTGCCAAAGCTTTCCGAGACGCGCAATGGTGATACGCTTTCCGTAGAAGGCGACATAGCAATTGAACCGCTTGAATTGCCCGAGCCGCTGTATCCGGTCGCAATAGAGGCTGTGAACAAAAATGAAGAGGACAAGCTAGGCACATTCTTGACACGTGCGGCTGAGGCCGATCCTACAATTCGCATTCAGCGCGACGATCAGACGCATCAAACTATAGTATATGCTATGGGCGATACTCAGGTTGATATGCTGCTCTCTCGCATGAAAGAGCAAGCTGGTGTAGATGCCAAATTGGTTGATGTTCGCATTCCTTATCGTGAAACTATTCGCCGCATGTCCGAGGCGCAAGGTCGCCATAAGAAACAAACCGGTGGCGCTGGTCAATTTGGCGATTGCTGGCTGCGCTTAGAGCCTATTCCAGATGGTGGATATGAATTTGTGGACGCTATTAAGGGTGGCGTTATTCCCAACGGGTTAATTCCTGCTGTCGATAAAGGCGTGCAAGAAGCTATGGCGGAAGGCTTTTTGGCTGGATATCCCATGGTTGATATTAAATGTACCGTCTTCGATGGCTCTTACCATGCTGTAGACAGTAATGAAATGGCGTTTAAGACTGCTGCTCGCATAGGCTTCCGCGCGGCATGTGAAAAAGCGAATCCGGTTGTGCTAGAGCCGATGGCTACGCTTGATGTTGCTGTTGATGAAGAGTATGCGGGTGCAGTTATGGGCGATATTTCGACACGTCGAGGTCGCATAATAGGTACTGACGCAGGTGCTGCTGGAGAGACAATTATTAAAGTGCGCGTGCCATATGCTGAAGTTATCAGTTACACGAAAGATCTTCGTTCAATTACGCGCGGCTCCGGTACATATTCAATTAAGTTGGAGGGCTACGAAGAGGCACCGAGAGAAGTGACCAAAAAGCTGATTGAAGCGCACGAGGCAGCACGAGCCGCGGGCAACTAAGGTTATAATCGCATGCGGCTTGCGCATCTAATGCGCAAAATACTAGGGGTCAGCTGTTTATTTGGCTGATAGATGTTTAATAGGGGAAGATATGAAACCGTACAAGACAGTAATCTACAGTTTTTTTGTAGGAGGAATGTTTGCGCTTATCGCTCAGGCTATATTAGCGGTTTGGCAGACAGTGCTTGCTGGCACTCCGATGGAGTTTTTCATAGGCGGCGCCACGCTGGTATCTATGGGTGTAATTGGCTGCATTTTGGGTGGTCTAGCTTGCTACCAATACGTTGAGGAATGGGCAACATTCGGAGCTTTGTTGCCGTTCTCTGGTTTTGCTATGGCGGTAGGCATGAAAGCTGTTGGACCGTGGACCACCAACAATGAAAAAGCTGGAAAGTGCGTTATTAACGTTGTTTGGTTTGTACTGTGGTTCAATGTGGTTTTTGCGGCTATATGTATAGTCATAGGTTTCTTGTTTGGTATGCTAGGTGTTGAGCCAGCATTTACTATAGAAAAAACTACTGGCGCAATGCTTTTCCCGCTAGCTTTCCTTATTGGTGGTGTACTTGCGGCACTGTTCCAAATCCTTTTTGTTGCTCTGAAGTCAATAACACCGAAGGTTACTCCGCTTCATATATTGATGACAGCATGGATGTGCGGCGCAATATTTGCGCCACTTGGAGTTTCTGGTGCTTTGGCGAATCTCTCTGGGGAAGGTTTCTCCGTAATGATAACCGTTGGCGGTTACAACATGTACAATGTTGGATTCGATCTAGCCATGGGTGAAACCGGAACAGCTCTTCTGCATCTTGGTTCATTTGGACTGGCTGTATTCGGTCTTATGATTACCGCGCTGTTTACATGGATAATTTACAATGCGGTATTCGGACGTAAGCCTATTCATCAAGTTCACATAGATAAAGCACAGGCATCTATAGATGGTCTAACAAAGCAGGTGCCCGCTTCCGATAATGTTGAGGGTTTCGATTACGAAGTAAATCCGTCTTCAGCCACTAGTGCATAGGTGAATTTATGTCTCGCAACTCCAAAAATAAAGCCAAGATAAAACAGCAGATATATGAATTGAAGCTGAAAAAGCGCAATGGGTTTATGCGCTGCATAGCGGCAATTGTGGGTTTTGCTGTACTTATAGTTATCAAAATATCGCTTTCATCTAATGGTGTGGAGTGGGCGAGTACAACTGTGGCTAATGCTATCTTTTTCATTATGGCGTTAGTGGCGGCTGGTTTTGCCGGTCTAGGCAGTCGTGATTGGCGTCATGCGCGCGACGAGATTTTAGCGCTTAATCAGAAGTTGCATAAATAGCCACTACTGGCTATATAAGCATTTGAGAAGGCATCTACTGTTAGTGGATGCCTTCTTTTTATGAATTTATAAATAATATAGAACAAATGTTTTATTTATGATATAGTGAAGAAAATGAGCCAGTGCAAGTGCCTCTTTCAAAAAGAGTGTCCGCGCAGGTACCGTATTTCCCGCGGTACCCATACAACGCTTGCAAGATCCTCGCCGTATAGGGAATTAAAGAGAGTGGGTGCTACTATGCGTAAAGGCACGCTTTATTTTCCTGCGCAATTTTGCTCTTCTGATTTCATCGTAGAAGAGCCAGATATTAACACTGTTAAACATTTTCTTTGCATGTCTAATCCTGCAACTATAGCTGATCGCATTCTTTTAGATCGGTTTGATTGGTCGCCCGAGGCGCTGTCTGCGAACGAATCAATTAGGAATGCATTTGTGCATAAGGTTCGGTCAGTGTTGTCTCTTATGCAGCATATAGAAGAGAATTCAATTTCAGAGCCCTTACATATCGTAGTTCCTTGGCAATGGCCCAACCTATCTGATAAAGAAAAAGAGTCGAATTGTTTTATTGGGGCTGCGCTTGTTAACCTAGAAAATTCTAAGGTCACTGATATATCATCTTTGTCCAGCATGTCTTGGACTGACATGCTTAGCTATCGTATGTGGTTGCCAAATAGTCTTTCCTGCATCGATTCAGTTGCAGTTATCAGCTATGTCTTTTGGTGTATTACACACGATGGATTTGGATCAGATTTAACAGAATTAATACGTGCTGTCGTATAGCTCCATTTTTACGTTACGAATCAGGCAAATATTAGGAGTGCTTAACACGATAGAAACATGCAGCACATTCATGCGTAACATATCGATGTTAACATTTTTCTAATATAGATATACGTGTATGCAGATTATTGATCTCCACTTAAAGAGGTGCAGAATATGGCGGTTAAACCCATACCTAGAGAAGGTGACGTTAGAATCCCTTCCGGATGTGCGATATCTGCCGTTATGGATAAAAGCGGCAAACGTCATGACGGCAACGACATTCTTAAATCTATTGCGCTGATGCACGATAGAGGCAATGGATTAGGTGGCGGCTTTGCGGCGTATGGAATATATCCTGAATACAAAGAGCTATACGCATTTCACATTATGTATGAAACTCACGAGTCGCGAATACAGACAGAGGCTTATATTGATAAGTATTTCATGATAGAAAAACAGGAGCGCATTCCTACCGAAAGCGTTGCCTCAATAAAGAATCCCCCTGATATTTGGCGATATTTTGCTGCTCCGCATCCTATGCGACTCAATATGAGCGGTTTAGATGAATCCGAATACACAATGCGTCATGTGGTGCATATTAATTCTTGTATTGATGGGGCATTTGTGGCTTCTTCTGGGAAAAATATGGGAGCTTTTAAGGGTGTGGGCTATCCGGAAGATATTGGTGAATTCTATAGAATAACCGATTATTCTGGTTGGGCATGGACTGCTCATGGTAGGTTTCCTACCAATACCCCGGGATGGTGGGGAGGCGCACATCCGTTTACTTTGCTTAACTGGTCTGTAGTTCATAATGGAGAAATTTCAAGCTACGATGCTAACCGAAGATATGTTGAACAATTTGGATATCTCTGCGATCTTCAAACAGACACAGAGGTTATAACGTATTTGTTCGATTTGCTTTCAAGAAGACATGGCTTGTCACAGGAGATGGCTGCTCATATTATGACGGCTGCATCTTGGGAAGAAATCGACAAGATGAGTCCTGAAGATGCGGAATTTGAAACAGCGCTTCGCATAACGTATGCAAGCGCCCTTGTGAATGGACCGTTTTCAGTTATTTTAGGCTCCGAAGAAGGTCTTCTGGCTTTGAACGATCGTCTTAAATTAAGAGCGCTCATGGTTGGAGAAAAGGGGAGCATGGTATATATGGCAAGCGAGCAAGCTGCCATAGAAGTGGTTTGCCCCGATGCTCAAAATGTTAGATCTATAGAAGGTGGTGTGCCATTTGTTGTACAGCTTGACGAAGTGGCACAGCGCAAGATGAATGAATCCGCCGAAAACATTGCAAAGGAAACGCCTCTGGCGCACGAAACAGGAGTATTGCCTCCACGTAGAAGGGAGGCAACACATGCTTGATCATAGCCTTCCCAAATACAGGGTATATCGCGATTTAGAAGTGTGCAGCAACTGTGGAGTGTGCATACATTCTTGCTCTAACGGAGTGCACTATAAAAGCGCCGATGGAGTTGCCATAAAAGCCAGTCATAAAAAATGCGTTAATTGTCTAAGATGTGTTGTTATGTGCCCAGAAAATGCTCTTGCTATTACTGAGTGGCCCCAAGTTGGCGTTGGGTCATCTAATTGGACGCTTGGATATATGCAAGACATTGCAAAACAGGCTCAGACGGGGGCGGTGCTTCTATCGTCTATGGGTACACCTAATTCGTATCCGGTGTATTGGGATCATCTTCTATTGAATGCAAGCCAAGTAACAAATCCATCCATAGATCCATTGCGAGAACCTATGGAAACAAGAGTGTTTCTAGGCAGCCGACCAAACATGCTAAAAATTAACGAACGACAACGCAAAGTGGTTTCAAAAATGCCACCGCAACTTAAAATGAATGTTCCTGTTATGTTTTCTGCAATGAGCTTTGGGTCGGTATCTCTTAATACCCAAAAAGCGCTAGCTATGGCAGCTCGCGAACTCGGTACTTTTTTCAACAGCGGCGAAGGTGGTCTTCATCGCGACTTGGAAGATTATTCTGACAATACAATCGTTCAAGTGGCTTCGGGAAGATTTGGGGTAGATCCTCATTATCTCAATAATGCGGCTGCTATAGAAATTAAGATTGGGCAAGGGGCAAAGCCCGGCATTGGAGGGCATCTTCCGGGCGAAAAAGTTACAGCTGAGGTGTCCGGTACGCGAATGATTCCACAGGGTTCAGATGCAATATCCCCTGCACCTCATCATGATATTTATTCTATTGAAGACTTGCGCCAGCTTATTTTTTCATTGAAAGAAGCCACTTTATACAAAAAACCAGTATTGGTAAAAATAGCTGCTGTGCATAATGCCGCTGCAATAGCTTCAGGTATGGCTCGGGCTGGAGCTGACATTATTGTTATAGATGGTTTTCGAGGCGGAACAGGTGCTGCTCCTAAGCGCATCAGAGACAACGTTGGTATACCAATCGAGCTAGCACTAGCGGCTGTAGACCAGCGTTTACGAGACGAAAGTATACGCTCTACGGTTAGTCTTGTCGTTTCTGGCTCTATTCGCAGTTCAGCGGACATAGTGCGCGCTATAGCACTTGGTGCTGATGCTGTATCTATTGGTTCTGCAGCTCTTATAGCTGTAGGGTGTCATCAGTGTGGCGATTGCTATCGCGGGCGTTGTAATTGGGGCATTGCTACCCAAGATCCGAGTTTAACAAGGCGCCTTCATCCAGAATCAGCTGCAAAAAGGATAGTGAATCTTGTTAGAGGCTGGAACAAAGAAATAGAAGAGATGATGGGCGGAATGGGGATAAATTCAATCGATAGCCTTCGGGGAAATCGTTATATGTTGCGCGGAGTAGGGCTAAATAAGAAAGAACTCGAGATACTCGGGGTGAAACATGCTGGAGAATAAAAAGCACTTTGTTTGCGACAATAATAAGGAAGAGCTAACACTGGGAACGTTGCATTTTCATGAAGCGAATGAACTTATTCGCCAAAAGCTTGCCAAATGTAGCAGTCTTATACTGCGTAACGTTTTTGCGCAACGCTATATAGGATGCGCAATGCCCACAGGTAAAAGCATATATGTATTCGGTACGCCGGGAAATGATATGGCCGCTTATATGGATGGTGGCAGTATAGAAGTTTTTGGAAACGCACAAGACCAGATAGGTAACACAATGAATGATGGCGTAGTTGTCATTCATGGGCGCTGTGGAGATGCAGCGGGTTATGCTATGCGAGGCGGTACCATTTTTATACGCGATGATTGCGGTTGGCGTGTTGGCATAAATATGAAGCAATATCAAGATAAATGTCCAACTATAGTTATCGGTGGTAATGCTGGGAACTTTCTAGGTGAATACATGGCAGGTGGCATTATTTTGCTTCTGGGCAAAGCCGGATCTTACTTAGCTACAGGTATGCATGGGGGCGTTATATATCTAAGAAAAAATATTGATTTGTCTGGCATTACAGATGATCTTTCAATTTGTCCCCTAGATGATAGTGACGAAACAAAAATAACAGGTTTGCTTAACAGCTATTCAGAAAACTTTGGAGACGAATTAGACAAATTTACATTACCCGATATAGAAGAGTTTGTAAAAATTGTTCCCAAGTCAGCTAGGCCTTATGCAAATATGTATGCAAATTAAACTTTGCATTGCATCGTATTGCATCGCTAAAGCCGGCAAGGCGTATTTAGAACTGCGAAATTCCTGAATACACCCTTTCCGGCATTGCACATCTAAAGCGTACCTATTATATGTGCTCCATCTCTGCGATATCTGCTAGCGTTTTGCGATGCTCAACTAGTTCTGCTATTGGGGCAATAAAATGTTTTTCCTCTTCCGATAAACTACTAGCCGCAATGCTTATCAGTTCATCGGCAATTTCAGACACTGGGCTTCCATACACGTCGGACGCATATCCTTTTTGCATTAAGATTGTTTTTGCATCTGCTATATCTTCATTAGATACATTATCAAATATTAATTCCATCTGACTAAGAGCATTTGCGTTATAGAAAAGCCCTTTAATAAGCGCCGCATAAGCAACTACGTATTCTGATGGCATTGCATCTGCGGGTCTTATTTCTATATAACGTTTCAGGCGAACATCATTGAAAAACATTGATAAAGCGTGCTCTATATCGTCAGTAGACATAACTTTATCAGCAAATAATTCCCCAAATGTTTTTTTACATGGCTTATCGATATCGTCTATTTTTGCAACAAGTGCCGGTGTGTCCAAAATATAGGCAGCATATGCATCTAAAGAGAAATTCTTATCCATTACCTTTGGCACTATTCCGCACCGATCAGGGTCGCACTTCTGCCATATTTTCGTTCTTACCATATTGTGTGTTCTTGGTTTGGCTTCAAATATGGGCGAGTTATCGCATATCAGAGAAAATATAGGTACGCATGCATTAGAAAGGCGCAGTTTTTGTAGACAATCTTTTTCAGAGGTGTAGTCGATCGATATTTGCGTAGAAGCGCTACCGCGCATCATACATATTCCAAACATAGATATGGCACCCAAATATTCATTCATAATAGCGTAGCGTTTTTTAGGTATTATCTTTAAATCTATTGCGCGCATTGTGGGGTGATATCCCGGTGTTAAAACCTTTATTCCGCAGTCTTTCCCGGCGTCAAGCAACTCACTTTCAAAATTATCAATACATTTTTTCGCCTCAAACAAGCTATCGAATGGTCCAGCGGACAGTTCTACCTGTGCTGCTGGTTCTAGCGTAACGGTTTTATCTTTTCCGACCATGCCGATTATATTGTTGCCATCGCACATAGGTTCCGGGAAAGATCCAGCTAGTTTTTTAAGCAACTCTTGTGCGCCGCAGTCGCCCTCATATGGTACTTGGCTTCCGTTTGGGTATACCAGCGTATGCTCAATTTCTATTCCAATTTTGGGTGTAGTATCTTTAATGCCGCTTCTGTAATAGTTGGCTATAGCTGCTATGTTTTCACTGCGCATTTCTTGATCGTGTCGTCCCATCAAATATCCTCCGAATCTGTGCGCATCATTGACGTATGTTTATACGAATTATTTATTATTGAAATCGTATCACTAGCACGTTTGTATAACGGTCAATATAACCGAACGAATACAAAATGTGATTTTTCAGATAAGTTGCGATATTGTTTTACACATGGATAAATACTTATCCATAATTACTACTGACAAGACGATATTGTATTGCCGACGTGGAGAAATAACGCATAATGGCTGGATTTAAATTAATAGAAATCAATCTAGCATTTTTCCGATGCTAGAATATCCAAAAACGTAATAAGGAGCATGAGTGAGTTCACGCGCCGTAAAGGGACGCTACAACATCAAAAAGAAGAATGGAAAGGTAATCGCACTTTCTATTCTTGCGGTGTTTGCAGCTATTATTATTTCATTTGCATTTGGTGTATCGGCACTGGCTAATAGTTGGCTAGAAGATCTTCCCGACTATACCGATTCAGATGCCTTCAACACCTCTGCAACCTCTGTAGTTTATGCATCCGATGGCACTACTGTTCTTGCGGAATTTCAACTTGAAAATCGCGAGCCTGTAGAGATGGATGCTATTTCTGATTATGTTAAACAAGGCACCGTAGCTACCGAGGACGAACGTTTCTATAACCATAACGGTTTTGACGCTATGGGTACTGGTCGTGCACTTGTTAACAATCTTACAGGGGGTGCCCTAGAAGGTGGCTCTACCATAACGCAGCAGTTAGTTCGCAACACTATTTTGTCTGAGGAAATGACAGACATTTCTTTCAAGCGTAAACTTCGCGAAGTTTATCTGGCTTTGAAGATGGAGGAAATATACAACAAAGACGATATTTTGTTGATGTATCTAAACACCATTAATTACGGTTCGGGCGCATATGGTATACAGGCGGCATCGGAGCGATATTTTTCGAAAAATGCTAGCGATCTTACACTTGCTGAAGCGGCTACGCTTGTAGGTATTCCGCAATCTCCCACCTACAACAATCCAATCAATAGTCCATCGAATTGCCTTGCGCGCAGGAATTTGGTTTTGGATCGCATGACATCTAACGGCTACATAACGCCTGAAGAAGCCGAAGCTGCTAAGGCAGAAGAACTAGTTTTGAATCCAACCGAGCCTTCTATGACAGGCATAAAAGCATATCCGTATTTTACGAGTTATGTGCGCAACCAATTGCTCAATCAAAGTGGTAAATATGCATTTAGCACAGCGGATGTATTTTCTGGCGGTTTAGAGATAATAACAACACTTGATGTGAATGCTCAAGCAGCTGCCGAGAAGGCGGCTGCCGAAAAAGAGAAGCAAGCAGGAGAGGGATTCGAGGTTGCTCTGGCTGCCATAGAGCCAGACAATGGATATATTCGCGCTATGGTTGGCGGCAATAGTGAAAGCTATGAAGCCCAGCAGGTGAATATGGCAACTGGTGAAGGCGGTTCTGGGCGGCAGCCGGGTTCTTCTTTTAAGACATTCACTTTGGTTGCAGCTTTAGAGGAAGGCATTAACCCTGAAACAATAATAGATGCTGGCGAATCCTATAAGGTTGAGGGTACCGATCAGCTGGTACACAACTACGACAACGCAGACTATGGCATTCGTCCTATAGATTCAGCATTCGCGGTATCTTCAAATACAGCTTTTATGCGCCTTATTATGTCTGCTGGGGTTGATAATGTTATAGATGTTGCACACCGTCTAGGCATTAAGTCTGATATTCAAGAAGTTGCTGGCATCACCCTTGGCATTTCTTCGGTGAACCCACTTGAAATGGCTAACGCATATGCAACCATCGCCAATGGTGGTACGCACTACGACCCAGAATGTGTCCTTACCATAAAAGACCGCAAGGGCAATGTTATAGTTGACAATTCTTCACCCGAAGGAGAGCGTGTCATAGATGAAGAAATAGCCGTTGCTGCTCTAGATGTTATGGAAGGGGTTATTTCAAACGGAACTGGCAAGCAGGCACGGCTTTCAACGAAGCAGCCCGTGGCTGGTAAAACTGGCACTACTGACGATAATAAGGACAGCTGGTTTGTAGGTATGACTCCGCAAATGGCTGTAGCTATTTGGCTTGGTGATAGAGCTCCTACCTACGAAGAGGCTCGCCCTGTTAAAACTACTGCTGCAAGTGCATTTGCATCGTTTATGAATAGCATTCTTGATGGGCAAGAGATACGTCAGTGGCCCGTTGCCGACGATCCCGACTATCAGAAAAACTATATTGATGAAAAGAATCATATAGGCAAAGGTTCTTGGGTTCGCTACGAGGAAGAAAAGAAAGAAGAGGAAGAAGCGGCCGCTGCTGCTGCCGCTGCTGCTGAAGCGATTCCCGATACTTCTACTGGTCGCAATCCCTTTGACGATTCTT
The DNA here is from genome assembly GCF_011039055.1 of Adlercreutzia sp. ZJ154. Taxonomy (NCBI): domain Bacteria; kingdom Bacillati; phylum Actinomycetota; class Coriobacteriia; order Eggerthellales; family Eggerthellaceae; genus Adlercreutzia; species Adlercreutzia sp. ZJ154. The sequence goes on along the minus strand of NZ_JAAKEF010000004.1, from coordinate 4,583 downwards.
CCGATAGTAGTGGAAGTAGTGGAAACAGTGGCGGTAGTGGAGGCAGTGGAACTTCTACTAAACCCCCCAGTGGAGGCAGCTCTAACCCGGGTTCTGGTGCGGCACCAACCCGGCATGATGGGGTATAATCGCCGTTAAACTAATTAACTTGATGGAGGCTTAATGTCCCGCTATTTTAGAAATTTTATTACAGTATTTTTTTCACTTGCTTGCGTTCTAGCTTTAGCTGGATGCACTATGCCTCAGCAGGCAAATAATCAAACGGATGCAGTTGCTAAAAATCGCCAATATATGTCGGCATTAAATCAAATGTCTGACGATTTGTCTCAGCGCTTAGACGGTTTTGCCGATGCGGTATCAAGAAACGATACTGTGGGTATGCGAACTCAGGCAGACGATGCCTTCCAGCTAATCGACAAAATGAAAGAGCAAGAGGCTCCAGAAGATCTTGTGGAACTTAAAGACGGATACATGCAGGCATGCGAGAGCTTAGAAGATGCCTTAAATTCATACATCAGTCTTTATGAAGACGTTTCTGCAGTTGGGTCTTCATTTGACTATTCCACTTATTCGGACAGAATAAAGGAAGTGCAAGAAAGCTACGATAAAGCAGCTTCTCTCTTAGATGAAACCGATCAGAAAGCTGCTGAACTACAAAAATGACGCATTTAGAACTGCTAAGTCCGGCTGGAAATGCCGAGGCGTTGAACGCTGCGGTTCGTGGAGGTGCCGATGCGGTTTATTTAGGGTTGGCATCGTTTAATGCTAGGCGCAATGCAGACAACTTCACACCCGATTCTTTGCAAACCGCTTGCGATTACGCCCATTTGCGGGGCACTCGGGTATATGTAGCATTAAATACAGCCATTTTGCCCTCTGAGGTAAAATCGGCTCTTCAATGCGCCAGTGATGCTTATGAAGCAGGTGCTGATGCGCTTATCATTCAGGACGTGTCGTTTGCGCATGCCGTATCATCGGCTTTCCCCGGATGTTCCGTGCATCTATCTACCCAAGCCAACATTCATGATTCTTGGGGAATACGCGCTGCGGCATATATAGGTGCAAAGCGCGTCACGCTGGCCAGAGAGCTTTCTCTGCCCGAGATAGCAAACTTATCCGCGCTAGCAGCCGAGTATGATATACAAACAGAAGTCTTTGTCCACGGCGCTTTGTGCGTTTGCTATTCCGGACAGTGTCTTATGTCTTCAATGATTGGTGCCCGTTCGGCAAATCGTGGGCTTTGTGCGCAGGCATGTCGTTTGCCTTATAAGTTGTTGTGCGAAGGCGAAGTTGTGGCTGAAAATACGGGCGATTATCTGCTTTCTCCTAAAGATTTATGCGCAGCCGATTTGCTGCCCGAACTTGTTAGCGCAGGTGTTACCTCTTTCAAAATTGAAGGGCGCATGAAATCTTCGGAATATGCATATGAAGTAACACATGTATATCGCAATGTGCTCGATCGTATTGTTTTAGGCGAGCAGGCACATACTAGTGCGGCAGAGCAGCATTTGCTCAAGTCTGTTTTTTCGCGCGGTTTCACAACAGCTTATCTTGAAGGCAAGCGCGATAACGACATTATGAGTTACAAGCGTCCAAATAACAGGGGAGTTTTTGTAGGACGTGTTAGCAAAATTCAAGATGGTGTTGTGCAGGTTTTGTGTGAACACGACTTACATGCCGGCGATGTTGTGGAATTCTGGACCGGAAAAGGCAGAACCACTCAAACTCTGCATGCCGATTTTGTTATGAATGGCAAAAAGGCATACATCCCTATAGACGATAAAAGTGCGCGTGTGCGCATATCGGATAGGGTATTTTGTGTGCGAAATGCTAGCGCTGCGTTTGCCCCCGACATTTTCAAGCCGCGAGTGCCTCTTAATTGCTCTGCAGAACTTTCTCAGGATAAGCCTCTCAAAATTAACTTCTGTGTTTCTGCGCCAGATTCTTGCGAAGGTGTTCAACGGTCTATAGCCTCTCGTTTGCTTGAATCTTCAAGCCCCGGCAAGCTTTGCGCTTCGGCAGAAGGGGTAACGGTGCAAGCTGCGCGTTCCAAGGAAATAACCTTCGATGAGGTGTGCGAACACATAGGCAGAACTGGACAAACACCGTTTCATGTAGCATCTTTTGATGTGGGTATTCAGTCAGGTGTCGGAATTGGGTTTTCTCAGCTGCACCATACGCGCTCCGATGCGCTGGCATCTTTGGAAAATACTATCCTTTCGCGCTATCGCTTTAGAAAACCTTTCGCCGTACATCCTCATTTTCCGCAGGCTGCGCTCAATAATTCAACTCCGTCTGTTTGCGTTCTTGCTTCAAATCCAGAATGCGTCAGAGCGGCAAAGCGCGCACGAGCAAATTCAGTATACGTTTCGGTGCTGAATTATCGCAGGGGGCAATCTACATACAATGGCGTTTTGGCTAAAGATGTAGCGCAGGCTTCATATCCAAAAGACTGCATATTGCAGATGCCAAACATTTCTCACGATGCGCTCGGCACTTCTCGCGAAGCTAAGTTGGGTGTTAATCTGTGGGAATACGTATCGGCTGACAAGCCAGTTTTAGTAGAAAGCATAGCAGGTCTTGTACGCGCTGTTTCTCTTGGTGCTATTCCGCAAGCTGGTTTTGGCATGTCTATAACAAATGCGCTAGACCTAGGTTTTGTTGCAGAATTGGGAGCTAGTAAGGCGTGGCTTTCGGCAGAACTTAATATCGATCAAATAGCCGAGCTGGCTAAATCTGCTCCAATTCCTATTGGGGTTAAAATAGCCGGTGCCCAAGAGCTTATGGTTACAGAGCATTGCCCACTAATGGTTCACGGCAAATGCAACCAAGAGTGCCTAACGTGCGGCAGGCGCATGCATGCTCACACATTGCTCGATCGTAAAGATTTCGAATTTCCAGTAGTATCCGATTTGTTTGGTCGTGGGCATATTTACAACAGCGTTTCTATGGACGCTTTGCCTGCCATTCCGAAACTTATCCGCGCTGGTGTCAGCATGTTTTTCGTGGACGCTACGCTAATGAGCGTAGAGCAGACCGCGCAAACTGTAGGTCGCATTGTGCACGCGCTTAACCATATCAACAGCAATATTGATGCGCCGCAAAAGATGTCCGGTACAACTAGCGGGCATATGTTTCGTGGTGTTGTATAATTTTGCACTCTGTTTAATGAAATATATCTAATCAAGGAAATGGGGTTTATATGCTATCGCCCGAAGAACAACTGCACATAATAAAGTCGGGCGCCTCGCAGATAGTTCCAGAAGACGCTCTGCTAAAAAAGCTGCGCCGAGATTGCCCACTTAACATTAAGCTTGGAGTTGACCCCACAGCGCCCGATATCCATTTAGGTCATGCTGTGCCGCTTCGCAAGTTGCGTCAGTTTCAAGATTTAGGGCATCAGGTTACTTTAATAATTGGCGATGGAACAGCTCTTATTGGCGATCCGTCTGGTAGAAATTCAACTCGTCCCCAGCTGTCTCGCGAAGAGATAAAGCACAACGCTCAAACCTACGTAGATCAAGCTTTCAAAGTGTTGGACCCGAAGAAAACTACATTGCGTTATAACTCTGAGTGGATTCTAACGCTCAATATGGAAGAGCTGCTTCGCCTTATGTCAAACTTCACCGTAGCGCGCATACTTGAGCGCGATGATTTTACGAAGCGCTACAACTCTAATCAGCCGATCAGCCTACATGAATTTCTCTATCCCGTTATGCAGGCATACGATTCTGTTGTAATAAAAGCCGACGTAGAGCTTGGTGGCACCGATCAGCTGTTTAATTTATTGGCTGGGCGTGAGCTCATGGAGAAAATGGGCATGGAAGCGCAAGTATGCTTAACGCTGCCGTTGCTTGAAGGTACTGATGGCGTTCGGAAAATGTCGAAGTCTTATGGCAATTACATAGGTTTGACGGATACGCCGGAGGATATGTTTGGCAAAACAATGTCTATTCCCGATGAGCTGATGGTGAAGTACTTCCGATTAGCTTCTACGCTTGATGTATCTGAAATTGATTCTATAGAAGCCGGTCTTGCAAACGACGAATTGCATCCAAACAAAGTAAAGCGCCAGCTTGCTAGAAATATTGTGGAATCTTATTACAATTCTGAAGCGGCGGCATTAGCTGAAGAGCATTTTGACAAGGTCTTTAAAGCCCATGAGGCTCCCGATGATATTCCTGAATTTAGTGGTGAACTTCCATTAAATGATGATGGGGATGTATACATTGCGGGGCTTCTTCATGTTGCGGGATTGGCGGGAAGCGCTGGCGAAGCTAGGCGGCTTATAGATGGCGGTGGAGTAAAAATTAATGACGAAGCACTTGCTCCAAAGTCATATAACGTGCCTGTAGAATCTCTGCAAAATGCCGTTATAAAGGTCGGTAAAAGAAAATTTTTAAAAATTTGCTAATTTCTGCTTGACGTTTACGGAAAGTGCTGATATTGTATTTCGTCGCGCCGCAAAACGGCGCAAAGGTTAAACACCTTTGGCACCTTGACAACCGGATACTGTGGATGGGATCACACAAACAAAAATGTGTGATCAAAAAGACAGCAAAATCTTTGATAGATCCACATGG
>NZ_JAAKEF010000047.1:0-615 GCF_011039055.1 Adlercreutzia sp. ZJ154 | reverse complement strand
TTGGCGCGACAGCTTATGGCGCACAATATCGTGGAAGTGTTCGTGCCGGATGTGGAGACCGAAGGCGCCCGCGATCTCTCCCGCGTGCTGGAAGATATCCGAGACGACCTCACGCGCGCCAAACATCGCCTGACGCATCTGCTCATCCGCTGGGGATGGGTCTGGAGCGAATGCACAGAAGAAGGCAAACGTCGCGGCACGTGGACACGCGCTCACTGGGAATGGATCAGGCACATAGAGCTTCCTGATGCAGCAGCGCAGGAATCGCTTGACTATTACATCTCCCAAGTTCGGCACATAGAAGCTCAGAAGAAGGCGATCGAGAAGAGGATCTGCCAATACACGCAGAAGCCACACTGGCATGAGCGAGTAGAGGCGCTTCGATGCATGAAGGGCATCGAGACCATGACCGCTTTTTCCTGGTGGTCGAGACGGGCGTGTTCTCACGGTTCGAAACCGCCCGCGCATTCGCCTCATGGTTAGGACTCGTCCCTTCGGAGCACTCGTCAGGTGAGCATGTGTGCCGGGGTGGCATCACCAAGGCCGGCAATTCACATCTGCGGAAGCTGCTCGTTGAGGCGAGCTGGCACTACACGCGTGCCACCAAGGAGCGGA
>NZ_JAAKEF010000046.1:0-691 GCF_011039055.1 Adlercreutzia sp. ZJ154 | reverse complement strand
AAAGCGCCAAAAATCCCTACACAAGTGAATATTATGCCGAAGCTGAGAAAGCACTTGGCGTTACCTCTATAACTATTCCGTCTACAGTTAAATCTATCGATGTAGGCTTTTTCCAATTGTTTCCAAATGCCACAGCAATACATGTGGCAGAGGAAAACCCTGTTTACTCAAGTTATAACGGCATTCTTTGCAATGCCGATCTAACAAGCCTCCTCCTCGTCCCGGAGGGTATGGAGGGCATGTCCGTGCTCCCTGACACATTGGTCACCGTCCCTGCTTGCGTATTTTCCCGTTGCACCAAGCTTCAGACCATTGTATTTCCCAATGGGAGCACGGCTAATTCAAATGCTCTTACCACTCAGGACGGTATCTTATACACAGCTGACAAAACTACTCTTATAGCTGCACCTGCCGGAATTGGCGCTAGTGTTACTGTGGCAGCTGAGTGCACAACTATTGCAGAAGGTGCTTTCTGGGGAAACGAAAGCTTGGCAACCATCGTTTCAGATGGAAAAGTTAAAGCCATTGAAGCTGGAGTTTCCAGCCAGATTGAAGGCACCTACGATATATACCCAGCGTTTGCAGGCGCTGTTGTACAGGGTGCTACTGTTGCCCTGCGTGTTTCTGCAGATGAACACGATGCTGCTAAAGCTGCTTGGGAAGCGGTAGGGTTTTGCAACTTTGCTGACCC
>NZ_JAAKEF010000045.1:0-746 GCF_011039055.1 Adlercreutzia sp. ZJ154 | reverse complement strand
CCATATCCAAATGAGGGGTTGTTGTAGTGGTCCCCTATGCGTGGGTCTTTACACACTCCATCAATAATCTGTTTTGCATCAAGACCGCGAACTGATGCAAATGTATCTAGTTCATTAAAGTAAGCTACACGAAGCGCAAGATAAGTATTGGCAAATAACTTTACAGCCTCAGCTTCAGTAGAGCGCATTATAAGTATTGGAATGTCTGTCTTTTTTGCGCCTTGCTGCAAAAGGTTTGCAAATATGTGAGCTGTTTTATTTAGCTCATCTGTATACTTTGAAACACTTGGAACTCCAACAATAATACGTGTGGGATATAGATTGTCATAAAGGGCATGACCTTCTCTTAAGAACTCTGGAGAGAACAAAAACTTAGAGTTTGGATATTTATTACAAAGAGTGGTTGTGTATCCAACAGGAACAGTGGACTTAATTACAAAAGTAGTATCTGGATTAATTCTAAGTACTGTATCTATTACTTCTTCTACATATCTAGTATCAAAGAAGTTTTTATCAGGATCGTAGTTTGTAGGAGTTGCAACAACAGCAATATCCGCATTTGAATATGCATATACTGGATCTGTTGTAACGCTAAACTTTAGAGGATGTTTTCCTGATTTATTATCTGTAAGAAAGCGTTCTATCTCTTCATCTTTTATAGGAGATATACCTTTTTCTAGTTTATCTACTTTATCTTTAATAACATCTACAGCCACTACTTCTGTGTGTTGAGATAAAAGCATAGA
>NZ_JAAKEF010000044.1:0-895 GCF_011039055.1 Adlercreutzia sp. ZJ154 | reverse complement strand
TCGGAAGGGCGGCATGATGCCAATAGTGTAATATATAGCTAGTTCTGGGCAATGCTGCGTTTGCTCGGGCGGGCTAAAGCCCGCACCTCCCAAACGCAATCATGACACCAACAATCGACACACAACCGAAAAGTAACTTCTCAGTAACTTCTCGACTCGCAAAAGCTGCAAAGTTTGTATAGTAGATAACTCCCGACACATTTCTGCAAGATTTGCATTCATTAAAAGTTGCAACTATGGGGATTTGAGATATCAATAGGTGTTGCAATCAGTTGGTTTTGACATGAAATCTATATGTCACTTGATATCGCATTTTTGATACACAGCTATAAGGTTTGCAATCTAGTCTTGATTAGAAGATTTATAAGTCTTCTAGAGAAAGAATAGATTGCTATGGATAAAGAAAAGTTTGTTTCTATTACTAATCAGTTCATGTTTAATCGTGTAATGATTCAAAAAGATATATGTAAAGACTTTCTAGAATGTGTATTAGGTAAACAAATAGATGATCTGATCTATAAAAACGCAGAACAAGCAATAGAACCTAGACTAGATTTTAAAAGTGTTAGGTTAGATTTGTTTGCTAAAACAAAACATGAAGTCTTTGATATAGAACTACAAATTCAACAAAGAGCGGATATCGCTAGGAGATATAGATACTATCAAGCATCTATTGATACTACATCGCTAGATAAAGGAGCAGACTACGATAAGCTACCCACAAGCTATATTATCTTTGTTTGTAATCACGACCCTTTCAAAGCAGGGCTTCCTGTATATGAAATAGAACCAATATGTAGACAAGATAGTACTTTAGATATAGACAGCGGCATACACTGGATTGCTCTTAACTGTAAAGACTATGCAAAGACAAAAGATAAGCACCTGCTTTCTT
>NZ_JAAKEF010000043.1:0-919 GCF_011039055.1 Adlercreutzia sp. ZJ154 | reverse complement strand
ACTTCTTGCATTTCTGCTCTGACAGCATCTTCTGCAGCCCATTTAGCTTCTCGCCTTATATCTTCTTCTATAGTGCTTACAGAAAACACTTTATCCACCCACTCTCTTTTCTCATTGGCTCTATCTACCGCTTTTGCCATTGATAATACGAGGTCATCTTTAGGGTTAATCTTACCATTTGAGATGTATTCCATAAAACTGGCAAGTTTTGCATCCTTTATTTTGTTGTAAGCCTTACAGTTTAGAGCTAACCAATGTGAATCATCTTTTATGTCGATAGATGTATCTTCAATGCATTTTCTTTTAATCGTATATATTGGTAGCCCTTGTTTGAATGGATCGTGATCGCATATAAAGATAATGTAGCTAACCGGAAGAGATAAGTATTCGTCTCCTTTATCAAGAGAGGCTGTGTCAATGGCTGCCTGATAATATCTGTATCTTTTTGCAATATCTTTTCTAGGTTGAATTTGAAGCTCTATGTCATATACCTTATTTTCTCCTTTAGCAAACAAATCAAGGCGCACTCCTTTTGTGTGCGCCAGAGGTTCAAATGCCTGTTCTGCATTTTTGTATTCAAGGGACTCTATCTTTTTGTTTAATATACGCTCTAGCGTTTTTATGCATATATCCTCATCTGTCATAACTCTGTTGAACATATATTGGTTTTTAATGGTTAGCTTCTGTCTTTGCTCTGATGTCATATCTTTTTATACCTTTCTAATAATTTAAGAGTACGCAATTCTCTTAAAATCCTAGATATGACATCTAATGCCTATGTATCAGAAATGCGATATTTAGTGACACTGAAAATCGCTATGAAATCAACTGTTTGCAACAGCTATTACGTCGCAAATCTGCTCAATTGCAACTTTTAATGTATACAAATCTTGCAGAAAACTTGCAGAAAACTGGCACA
>NZ_JAAKEF010000042.1:0-964 GCF_011039055.1 Adlercreutzia sp. ZJ154 | reverse complement strand
CCCCCCCCCATTTCTATATTCGTACTGATGTTCGTAACAGTGTATGAGGTGTTATTAACCTGAATGCTTGAGGGTATAGCAAGTGTGTCTTTTAGAGATTTAGCAGACCAACCAAGAAGTGCTGCCCTAGGTACAGATGTATCTTTGTCGTTTATGGCAAAGGTTAGACCTGCTTGCTGGACAATGCTAACTTCGCTTTGCTTATCAGCAAGGTTTACAGAGGCAGATACTACCTCTATATCATCTTTTTCCTCTATTGCGCTTTGACAAATCTTGTCTAGGTCTTCGCTAGATTCATCTTTAGAAGATATGCTCTGTGTATCTGTTTTGGACACATCTGGTGTTTTAGATGCCTCAACTGATGCACTAGAGCTACTTGATTTTGTATCTTGTATAGCCAACGTCTCATCTGCTAGCGCAGATGCAGGACTCAGTGTTAGAACCAAAGAGGCTACAATCGTTGAAACTAATGCCTTGTTAGGCAAATGCATCTTCTTCATTTTTCCGTCCCTTAGCACTTGCTTTTTGCTAGCTTTTAGCTTCATTCCCGTTCCACTAAAAGCATCTGTTCTGATTCAAATTACAAACCAGACAAAACGCAAAAGCGAGTTACTCGCAAATTCCCATTGTCTTATCGACAGCCCGAACTATAAAACCCGCTTTCCTAGAATTGCAAGAACTTTTTTGAAAATGAGCTATTTATGGTTCATTTTTCCACAGGTGAACATACAATCTGCACAATCGACTAACAAAAGCTGCAAAGTTTGTATAGTAGATAACCCCCGACACATTTCTGCAAGATTTGCACTCATTAAAAGTTGCAACTATGAAGATTTGAGGTGTCAATAGGTGTTGCAAACAGTTGGTTTTGACATGAAATCTATATGTCACTTGATATCGCATTTTTGATACACAGATATAAGGTTTGCAATCTAGTCTTGATTAGAAGATTTATAAGTCTTCT
>NZ_JAAKEF010000041.1:0-1285 GCF_011039055.1 Adlercreutzia sp. ZJ154 | reverse complement strand
GGAAACGCTGATCAATAGCACTTACACCGATCTTCTCAGCTTCGCCATTGAGTTTTCGCGCCGAATTGCCTTTAAGAGGCGCTGCAAGGTGCCTTGTGCCCTTCTGCGAGATCCCCTACCGGGGGGTTCAAGGCGCTTTCGGGCATAGCTCTCCCTACGCCGGCGATACCGCCGGCCCCTCGGGACATCCCGCCCTAGCCCACATCGCCACATTGGCGAGCGCGAACAGGACGGTGAGGGCGCTGGCGTTTTTAACCAGGCCCCTGTAACGGCATCTGGCATGGCCGAACTGCCTCTTCACGATCAGGAAGGGGTGCTCGACCTTCGAGCGGACGGACGCCTTGCGCGACTCGATATCGTGCTCGACGGCGAGCCCTCGCATGCCCTTGATGCGCGAGGGCCTCTCGGCCACCTTCCACTCGACTTCGCAAAGATGCCCGTCGCCTGCGACCTCGGGCCGCCTGGAAACGCCGGCGTACCCGGAGTCCGCGTAGCAGAAGCCGTCGTCTTCGCGCACGAGGGCGTGGGCGACCGTCACGTCGGAGACGTTCGCCGCCGTGGCCCTGACGGTGTGAACGAGCCCGCTCCCCGCGTCGACCCCGATGTGGGCCTTGTAGCCGAAATGCCAGCTCTTGCCCTTCTTGCCCTGGTGGGCCTCGGGGTCGCGGGACTTCGAGGCGTTCTTGGTGGACGAGGGGGCCTCTATGAACGTCGCGTCCACGATGGAGCCGCCGCGCATCATGACGCCCTTCGACTCCAGCACCGCGTTCACGCAGTCGAGCACTTGCGCGGCGAGCCCTTTGGACTCGATGATCCGCCTGAACCTGAGGAGCGTCGTGGCGTCGGGCGCCTGGTCCCCCAACCCGAACGATATGCCCATGAACTCGGAGAACGCGCGCGAGTCGTAGATCGCGTCTTCTACTCCCTCGTCGGAGAGGTTGAACCACAGCTGCAGGAAGTACATGCGCAGCATCCTCTCGATCCCGATGGGCCTCCTGCCGCGCCTTCCCTCGAAGTAATGGGGCTTTACCAGTGCGACGAGCGCCTCCCAGGGAATAGCCTCGTCCATCTGGTGCAGGAACTCCTCGCGCTTGGTCACCCGCCTGCGGCTTGCGTTCTGGATGTCTGCAAAAGTGATCTGTCGTTCCATGTACATCTCCGCAAATTGTGCTCATGAGCTGGGATTATTATACCATTCGTAGGTTTTGCGAAGACTGCGATCTTTCTCGTTGGCCGTCTTTGACGACGCGTGGTCTAAGTTCAGATCGAATTAATCAGCGTTTCC